>CALBDV010000360.1 GCA_937927565.1 uncultured Holophagales bacterium | reverse complement strand
CTTCGAATCGGCCAGAACCCTATAGATGCGGACCAGCTTGTCGACGACGCGGTAGAAGACCCATCGGCGTGCCTCAAACGGAAGGGGCGCCGTTGATGAAGTGGCCAGGATATCCAGCGCATCGAGCTGAACGGAGATGAGACTAGATGCGCGATGAGCCCTGACGAGATCCCGGGGCGCTGAGTCCGGATCGTTCTTGTCCGCGCTCTGCTCAGTGCATACGCGCTCCATGTTTGTTCTTACGATCTGATTCAGTTTTCGGATCTCGTGCAGAGCCTCAAGGCGGCGGGAGAACTCGCGGTCGCGTGCCTGGTCGCCCTCGGTGACCAGTCGACCGAGGCGTTCAAGCCACCGTTCCGCCGCGTCGGCAGCGACGTGGTTGTTAGGCACTTCCCGGGCCCGAAGGCGTTCCTGGCGCGAGCCACTCCGTGGCGTTGCGATGACTCCAGTCAACGCGATCGGAGAGTTCCCCAGAACACCAGGCCAGACGGAAAAGCCGAAGGGACACTCCTTTCGACCCGACGTGCCCCGGAGGCTCTCGTAGAACCTTGCGCAGTCGCCACGAGAAAAGACCTTGCGACAAAGCTTAGGCGTTTCAAAGACGAGTCCAGGATCGGGGACCCCTGGCGCAGCTAGGTCCACGGTTGGAAAGGGCGAGCTTTCCAGTGCGAGCTCTTCTAGGACACTCATAAAGCTGCTGCGGCAGCGGCGATCCCGAATTCCAGCGCCTTCTTCACTAGCGCCTCCGCGAGTTTCTCGGAGCCCGCGCTCATCAGCTTTCGAAGCCTCGGCAGGACCTCGTCAGCAGCGCGGCTGTTTGCGATCGCCTTCGACAAGACCGTGTCGAGATCGCGGGCATCCTCGGGGTTGAGGCTCAGGACCTTCTTGAGCGCCTCAAACTGATAGGCGGCCGTCAAGACCTGCGACAGGTGAAACTCGAGATGCTCAAGTGTTTCCCGGATGCCTGAGTCCTTCTTGATTATGCCGTCACATAAACGGAAGAAGTCGGCCTTTGATGCATCGAAGGTCCGCGCTGTGAACGCGAGGATTCGGAGACTGGGGTTGACCCGCTTCAGATACCGGAGAACATCGAGGCCTTCGTCTTGACCGAACTTGCCGCCGATTCCACCATAGTCGAGGAGAAGGACGTCGTAGAACGCTTCCGTTAGGCGAGGAAACTGCGGGTCCGCTGTCGATTGCAGATGGGTGACAGCTAAACCCTCACCCAGGAGGTCCTGGAGCATTTCTGGCGTCTCATCGTCGAGGATGGCTACTCGTCCGCGGCGTAGGAGCTCGGTCCTGGGCAGCGGAGCGGGGAGGGCGGGTACGGGGGTGCGTACTCTGCGGGACCATTTCATTTGACGCTGATGTCTCCATTCGTTTTCGAACGTCCCGGACGAAGGGTGTTCTCGGGTGCTGGCAGGTCTTACCGACGTCAACTAATCGCGGGCATCAGTGCCGCGCAGCGGGTCCACTGCATGCCGGGTTAGACGGTTTAGGGGTCAGAGTGTCACCCGCCGGAATCCGCCGGGCAGGCCCTGGAAGCGGGTCTCTGATGCGAGCCCCTCGGTGATGGCCCCCGGTGAGACGCCGACACCAAGGAAGAGATGGGCGATTAGGAGACCACGGAGACGAAGCGCGGTGCCAACTGGGTCGGAAATCGAGGGGAGGCCAGTCTCAGGCGTGAGGTTGTGGGTGAGAGCGTTTCGCGCGTCGAGCGCAAGCTGCGTGAATCGTTCCGGGGACTCGCATAGTCTGGCCAAGACTGAGGTATCGAGGCCGCGAAGTAGAGCTTTGATGCGCTTCCGGAGGGTGAGCTCGTTCGCGTAACGGAGCCACTGATCGAGGCGTTCTGACAACTCAGGGGCTTCCGCCCGGGGTAGCGCCGCCCTAACCGCTCTGACCTGGGCGTCAAACAGGGCAGTCTGCAGCAGGGTCTCGGTCGACGTTCGCCGGTGGTAGCCCTCCAGAAGCTGAGTCAGCGTCAGGATGTCGTCCTCCGGCGTAGCAGGCATGTCGGAGAGCTGGGTGCGGAAGTACTCATAGCGAAGCCCGCCGAACCGCCCGTCAGTGCTGAACCATGTCTTCAAGACCGCTGGGAAACCTGGCGCGACCCGGAAGAAGGGAAGGAACATTCGGAACGATGCCCTTTCTTTCGGCGGCGACGAAGCGACGCCATCGAATAGGACCTCGCAGGACGACTCCGTTCCGGCGCTATGACGGACGGCGATCGAGTCCACAGAATCCGCTCGATGCTCAAGAAGAGAGAAGAGCACTCGCAAGTCGATAATGAGCTTCGCATAGGCCCGGAAGTCGGTGGCTTCTCGAGACGTGAGCCGCAGAAACGGAGCGGCCTGAAGCTCGAAAGACCGGCCGTGGGACTCAAACCCGCGTACGTCGTTTATGAGAGCGAGCCGAAACCCGTCAGCCGGAGCAATCGGTTCGTCGAAGATCGTCTCGGGGTGGAGCGCAACCTGAAACGCGCTCTTGCCGAGTGTGAGCGGGGACTCGACGGTGAAGGCTGGCTTCTCGAGCCAATCCGTAAGGCCCGCCAGAGAGAGGTCGCAGGAATGGACGAGTAGGTCGGCGTCGCCTTCGGCGTGGACGCCAATATAGGCGGTGTCGACGCGGTACGTGTCCTGGTGGAGCTCCGCTGCGACGGTGTACGCGCTTTGGCGCCTCGCACCCAGAGTCCGATGTAGCGTGATCGGCCGAGCATCAAGACCTACACCGAGGATGATCTGAGGCCCTTTCACGTGGGCATAGCCGC
>CALBDV010000359.1 GCA_937927565.1 uncultured Holophagales bacterium | reverse complement strand
GCCCTCCTCCTCCGCTTCCCTCGCGTGGACCGGAAAGGGATCGAGCCCGGCAGCGGCGTGGGCCGTCGCTCTCGACGAGACGTTCGCAGGCATGACGAGGTGCTTCTCCTTTGGCGAGACGAGCACCATCTCCCGGTACGCCATATCACTTCCGAAGCCGACGGAGAACTCCCTGTGGATTGCCTGGTGGCACGTACCGCACGCCTCCGAGGGGGTCGCCGTGCCCCTCGAGAAGTCGAGAGGATCGGAGACGTCCTTCCGGTCCGCCGGTGTAGCCTGGGCAAGGCTTCGACCGGCCGAACTGTCGGCGGCGACAGCCAACATCGAGACCGCGAGGGAACACACGCTCAGCACTCTCATTAACATCGTCTAACTGCTCCCAGTCGTTCCTTGAATTGCATACGCGAAACGCTCGCGACGCCGATGCGCGGCGTCGACCTCAGCGTCCGGTCGCACGGGCGATAACCTCTCCGACCGCTAGCCGCTTCGGGTCTGGGCCAACCTTGATAGTCGATACCACTTGACGCCGGGCGACATCGATAACGTTCACATCAGAGGAGCCGGTGTTGCTGACAACCGCCATCTTGCCGTCCGGCGTAAAGCCAAGCCAGTTCGGGTCGCGGCCCACATGGACCTTGCCCAGAACTTTGTAACCTTCCGTGTCGATGATCGTCACTTCGTCCATGGTCTGGGTGGTCAGCCAGAGCTCCTTCCCGCTCGGAGTGACGGTCAAGCCGTGGGCGTCCTTTCCCTCGGCGGCAAACCTCGGTTCGCCCAGGGCGATTCGGTCTATGACCTGTTTCTTGACCGGATCGATGACGAGAGCACCATTGAGCCAGCGGATGGTCTGGAACATCTTCCTGCCATTGGGCGTCACTGCCAAGATGCGCGGAACAGCAAACACAGGGATCTCGTCTGTGATTGTCCACGCGGCGGCGTCCAAGACCAGCACCTTCATGTCCCCTTCGCTGGTCACGTAGATCGCCTTGCCGTCTGCGCTACGAAGTGCGACATGTGGAGCCCGGCCGACGGGCACGGTCTTGACTACTCTTCTCCTGCTTGCATCAAAGACGGCCACGGCATCAGCTCCATTGAGCGTCACGAAAACATGTCGACTATCGGCCGAGACTTCAATCTGGTTAGGGGCCTTGCCGACTTCGACCGTAGCAACAACTTCCAGCTTGGCTGGGTCGATCACGGACAGCGTGCCATCCGCTTCATTGGAGACGTAGACGGTTCCTCCGTCGGGAGCGATGGCGACTCCATGTGGCTTGGCACCAGTCTTGATGTTCGCGATCACCTTGCCCGCTATGGGATCGACCACCGTGACACCATCGCCGCCGAAGTTGGTTACGAACGCCAGCACGGCCCTGGAGGGTCTGCCCTCTTGCTGGCCGCCTTCTGCGTTGCTGCTGAAGGCACACAGGCTCAGCGCCATAAGGGACAAGGCGAGGAGCTTTCCCGTGACAGTGTGTGTCGTAGGTATCGTACACATGGTCGGATTCCTTTCAGCTAGCCCTTCAATGCCTTGGCTGCCCTCAGGGCCCCCTCGTACCGACGATTCACCTCGTCCCACGCCACGTTCGCGAAGAACGCGTCCACGTACTTCGCCGCCGCCGCGCCGTAGTCCATCTGGTAGGCGTGCTCGTACATGTCGACCACCAGGAGCGGCCGGGCGAAGGCAGGCACCTGCGTGTGATTCCCCGACCACGAGATCCGTAGCGCCCCCGAATGGAGGTCGTAGGCGAGGAGCGCCCACCCACTTCCTCCGGCAAGACCCATCGCTGTAGCGCGAAGCAGCTCCTCGAATCGAGCGAGGCTTCCGAACGCCTCGGCCGCGGCCTTCGTGATAGGTCCATCGGGCTTCCCGCTCCCGCCGAGATTGGCGAAGTAGTGCTCGTGAAGAATGGCTGAGTTCTGGAAGGTCAGCTCGCGTTCGCGTAGACCGGCCACGACGAAGGGAGGAGTCTCCTTCCCTGTCTGTCCGATCGCTTCGCGGACCTTCGCGAGGTTCTTCACGGCTCCGCCGTAGTTGTTTTCCCAGTGAGACGTGATCAGCTTCTCCGAGATGCCCCGGAGCGCCTTCGGATCGAACGGGAGCGGAACGAGGGCCGGGGGTGCAGGCGCTGGAGCGGGCGCCTCGGCCGAGAGTGCCCGTGCAGCGAGGACCGTTGCGACCCCTGCCAGCGTTCCGAGAGCTTCGCGGCGAGTGGCGGACATGTTCGGCCCCCTTTCCTACTGTCCCAAGACGGTAAGGTCGTCGAAGTAGGTGACCGAGTCCGCCTTCGTCCAGACACCAACCGTCCCCGCCTGGCCGAAGGTTGCGTCCTTCACTTCCATGATCTTCTGTCCGTTCCAGGTCACTTTGAGGTGGTCCGCCTTCGCCTCGGCAACCAGCGTGTGCCAGGCCCCCGGCGCGACCTTGCCGCTCCAACTCGCCAGCTGCCGACGGCTCCCCTTCTCCACCTTGTAGAGGCGCACGTTGTCCTCGAGCGCGTTCGCCCTCGTGATGTAGTAGTTGTTCTCGTCGACGTACCGGAAGACGAGGCCGCACGCCTCGTCGACCTTACCCGAGACGGCCTTACAGCGTACCGACACCCGGACATCCTTGACCTTCACGCCGTCGACCACGGCGACTGGGAACCGGTTGTCGGTATCGTCCTGGTCGAGCTGGGCGAGGACGTTGGCGCCGCTCGGGGCGCCGGCTTCGGCCTTCACGACCCAGCGACCCTGCGCGCCGGATCCGGTCCTGGCGAAGCGAAACCCTGCTGGCGGCGATCCAGCCTTCTCGCCATCGAAGTTCCAGCTCTTCTCGCTCGTCTGGGCGCTCGCGCCTCCCGCTAGGAAGAGGCCCACCATGATGATTGTCGCTGATTTCATACCGTCTCCTTTCCTTCATTCCTTGAACCTGATGTGTCGCGACGCGCCGGCAGGAAGACCCGAAACGTCGCTCCCCTTCCGGGCTCAGACTCGACTTCGATCCTGCCGCGGTTGAGGCTCACCGCCCACTTTGCGATGGCGAGGCCGAGCCCCGCTCCCCTCGCGACCGCATGCAGTGACGGTTCACCTCGATAGAATCGCTCGAAGATGTGCGGCCTCTCATTCGTGGGAATCCCAGGTCCGTTGTCGGTAACGTCCACGACGACGTCGGTTCCCATCTCAGCGACCCGTAGAACGACTCGGCCGCCGGATGGCGTGTACTTGATGGCGTTTTCCACGATGTTCACCAGCGTCTGGCCGATGGTTGCGCGATCACCCCACGCGACGGCTCGACCGGCGTGCTCCAGATAGAGGGTCTGGTTCTTCTCCTCCGCGAGGATCCGGAGGTAGTCCGCCACCTCCCGTACGATCTCCCCGACATCGACGGCCTCATGGGTAACCGGGAACCGCCCGGACTCCGCCCGCGTGAGCGTGAGGAGCCCGTCGACCAGCCTCGTGAGCCGCGAGACCTCCTCGAGCATGCTCCCGATCGCCTCTCGCAGCTGCTCCTCGGTGGCCCCTTCCTGGACGCCGACCTCGCCCACGCTCCGGAGAGTCGTGAGCGGAGTCCGAAGCTCGTGGGAGGCATCTGCCGTGAAGCGTCTCAGCCTGTCGAAAGAGTCCTCGATCCGGCCTAGTGCGGAGTTGAACGCGAGCGCAAGCTGACCAAACTCGTCGGACGGATTCGCGATCGGGAGCCGCTCGGACAGACGCTCGGCCGAAAGCTCGTGAGCCTTCGTCGCCATGGTTCCGAGGGGCGATAGAACCCGCCCGGCGAGGACCCGTCCGGCGACGACCCCCACTGCAATAAGAACCGGGAGTCCGAGCCCCAGGGTGAGCAGTAGCGTCTTCAGCCCCTGCCGCATCGCGGTCTCTTCCTCGGCAACGAACATCCGAACCGCGCTCCCGTCGAGGTCGAAACTCCGAGATCCGACCCTGAAGGGGCGGTTCCCTGCCATCCCGCTGACGAAAGGGAGAGCCGGTGCGGCCATCGTCAATGCACCGTCGAGACGGACGCCCTTCCACGAGCTCGATACCCAGGCGACCCGGGGCGGTCCCTCGACTTTGAAGAAACGGATTGCCACGTGCTCGTCGACCTCCGCGAGCTCGCCCGGCTGCTCTCTCACGGTCTTCTCGAGAAGGGCGAGGCTCTGGCCGATCCGATCCTGGAGCTGCTGCTCCAGCTGCGCGCCAACGACGAGGTACACCACAGCGGAAGACGCGGCCGCCATGATCGCGAGCACAGCGGCATACCAGAGCGTCAGCCTGGTGCGGGCCGTCAGGTTCACCAATCCACTCACTCGGAACCCCTCAGGACGAACCCGACGCCTCGCACCGTGTGGAGAAGTCGAGACGGGAAAGGGTCGTCGAGCTTCCGGCGGAGGCGGGTCACTTGCACGTCGATCACGTTGTCGAGCGGCGTCGCGCGCTGCACCTCGTGCCAGACG
>CALBDV010000358.1 GCA_937927565.1 uncultured Holophagales bacterium | reverse complement strand
GGCGCCTGACGACGGCCGAGAAGCACGCGATCCTCCTCAGCTCGATCTACGGCGTGGACATCGACCGGCAGGCGGTGGAGGTGACGAAGCTCTCGCTGCTCCTGAAGGTCCTCGAAGGCGAGACGGACGAGACGCTGCGGCACTTCGGGCTCTTCGGCGAGCGGGCGCTCCCGAGCCTGGAGCAAAACATCAAGTGCGGTAACTCCCTGATCGGTCACGAGGCGCTGCACGGCCTCCTGCCCGATCCCGAGGAGCTGGTCCGGATCAATCCGTTCGACTGGAAGCGGGAGTTCCCGCAGGTCTTCAAGGACGGCGGCTTCGACGCAGTGATCGGCAATCCCCCGTACATCCGCATCCAGACGATGCAGGAGTGGGCGCCGCGCGAGGTGGAGCTCTACAAGACGCTCTACCGCTCCGCCGCGAGCGGTAACTACGACATCTACGTGGTGTTCGTCGAGAAGGGGCTCTCGCTCCTCGGCCCATCGGGCCGGCTGGGATTCATCCTGCCGCACAAGTTCTTCAACGCGAAGTACGGCGAGGGCCTGCGCACGATCCTCTCCGCGGGCCGTCACGTCGCCGAGGTCGTCCACTTCGGCGACCAGCAGGTCTTCGCCGGGGCCTCGACCTACACGTGCCTTCTGTTCCTGGGGAAGGCGCCGACGAAGAGCGTCAAGGTGGCTCGGGTGCACGACCTCGCGCGCTGGCGGCTCGAGCGCGAGGCGGAGCCGGGCGAGGTCCTGGCCAGCACCTTGACCGCAAAAGAGTGGGTGTTCTCGGTTGGCGGCAGCGCCACGCTTCTCGACCGGCTCAGGAAGAGCCCGACGACTCTGGGGGACGTCGCGGAGCGCATGTACCAGGGCTGCATCACCAGCGCGGACCCCATCTTCCTCTTCAAGAAGCACGAGCCCGGGAGGGGCTCCCGCACGACCCGCGTCTTCTCGGTAGCCTCGGACGACTGGGTCGACATCGAGACGCCCCTCCTCAAGAAGGTCGTGCGCAGCGGAGACATCGGAAGATACGAGGCTCTGCCCTCGACGCTCGTCCTCTTTCCCTACGACGTCCGCGATCAGGAGGCGCGCCTCCTGGAGACACGAGAGCTCCGATCGGAGTACCCGAAGGCCTGGCAGTACCTCTCTGATCACCGTGGGACGCTCGAGTCCCGGGAAAAGGGCGCATTCCGGGACCAGCGCTGGTACCGCTTCGGGCGATCGCAGAATCTCGGCATGTGGGAGCAGCCCAAGCTGATGCTCCCTTACATGACTCAGCAGCTCTCGGCGTTCTTCGACGAGACCGAGCACCTGTACTTCATCAACGTGACGACGGGCGGATACGGCCTCACGTTGAAGCCGGACGCGCCCCTCACCTACGAGTACCTCTGCGCCCTTCTCAATTCGAGCCTCCTAAACTTCTTCCTTCGCGAAACGTCGACGCCCTTCCGCGGCGGCTACATAGCAGCCAGCAAGCAGTACATCGAGGGCCTGCCCATCGCGGGCCTTGACGACCCCGAGGCCCAGAAGCAGATCGGCACGCTCGTCCGGCGGACGATGACTCTTCGACGACAGCTCGTCGCGGCGCGTTCGCCTCATGACCAGACCGCGCTTCGCCGACAGGTCGATGCGACGGACCACGAGATCGACCGGATCGTCCACCGCCTTTACGGGCTGGCCCCGGATGAGGTGAGGCTCGTCGAAGAGGTCACGCCGGCGCCATAGCGCCACACGCCCATGAAGCACGTTCGCGCGAATGGCAGGCTCGCCCCTGAGGAGGAGTTCGCCCGAAGGGCTCTGCGGGGCATGGGCCTGGCCGTGGAGAAGGTCGCCGAGAGCCATCGTGACGGGGAGCGCACCTGCGACTTCAAGGCGATCGACGGGGACGCGACGTTCTGGGTCGAGGTGAAGACCCGCACAGGCGACGCAACAGTCTCCGAAGAGCTTCAAAGGGAGGAGGTCGTCCTCCGTAGCCGACCTCTGGGCTACAGCTCGCGCATGGCGTCCGTGATCTCCCGTGCCGTGACGCAGCTCGACGCCCTGGCGCTGGCACACGGAGGATTCGAGATCCTGTGGATGATGATGCGGCACCCCGCAGAGAGCGAGCTGCACTTCACCCAGGCCGTCGCCACGGTCTTCGGCTCCGAAGGCGTCTTCGACATCGGCGGTGACGGGATCACCCGGGACTGCTACTTCTTCAAGGAGAGCCGCTTCTTCAAGCACAAGAGCCTCGATGCCATGGCCGTGTTCGGCGCGGACCGGAAGGCGACGCTCTGCGTGAATCCCTTCTCACCCCGGGCCGCTTCATTTCGTGAGACCGCCTTCTTCCGCTTCTTCGAAGAGATGGGTCGGGAGCAGGGGGCGATCGGCGTGATCGAGCCAGAGACGATGGAGAAGGCGGGCCTGGCCTACATCGCCGACTGCGACGACATCCCCAGGCGTGATGCCGACGCCGTGATGGCGTACGTGCAGAAGAAGTACGGGCTCAAGCACCCCATCCACATCACTCTCGACGTGCACAGCGCGATGACTCTGGTGCCACCGACGGAGAAATAGCCCCGGCGCCGGCCGCAAGGCGTCGATCTCCCGCCAGCCGGCCGCGTAGCCGACACACCCGCAGAGCACGAAAGGGCACCCGCGGGCGGCTCCGGCGGAAGGCCCGATCGAGCCGGACGCTCCGCAAGGGTCGCGCCGGGCGGGTCCCTCCCGGCCTCCCGC
>CALBDV010000357.1 GCA_937927565.1 uncultured Holophagales bacterium | reverse complement strand
GCGAAGCTCGAGGGGATCGCCCGCTTCTGCAGCGACGACGTCCTCGTTCCCCTCTCCGCGGGCTGCTGCGCCTTCGCAGGGGACCGCGGCTTCCTGCACCCGGAGCTGACCGCCTCGGCGACGAAGCACGAAGCGGCCGAGGTGAAGGCGAAGGGGTGCCAGGAGCACCTCTCCAGCAGCCGGACGTGCGAGATCGGGATGACTCGGGCGACCGGAGAGGTCTACCGGTCGTACATGTTCCTGCTCGAGAGGGTGACGCGGGGCTGAGGTCCGGCCCTCAGAGGCGGACCGTCGTCTCCTCGTAGAAACCGTCGAGCTGCGAACGGTACTTCTGCTCGACGGTCTTCCTCTTGAGCTTCATCGACGGGGTCAGGTCACCCCCCTCGAGCGTCAGGTCGGCGGGCAGGATGGTCCACTTCTTCACCTGCTCCCAGCTCGCGACGTCCTTGTTGACCTCGTCGATGAACGGCGCGATGAGGTCACGGACCTCCTTCGAGGCCACGATCTCCGGATAGCTCTTCCCCACGAGCCCGTGGGCCGTCGCCCATTTCGTGATCGCTTCCGGGTCGAGGGCGATGAGCATCGAGACGAAGTTCCGGTTGTCGCCGTGGGCGAGGGAGTGGCTGACGTAGGGGCAGGCGACCGTGAGCCTCTTCTCGAGCATCTGCGGGGCGACGTACTTTCCGCCGGAGGTCTTGATGAGGTCCTTCTTGCGGTCCGTGATCTTCACGAAGCCGTCCTCGACGTGCCCGATGTCTCCGCTGTGGAGCCAGCCGTCCGCGTCGAGCGTCTCTGCCGTCTGGTCGGGGAGGTTGTGGTAGCCCCGCATGACGCCGCGCCCCTTGATGAGGATCTCGCCATCCTCGGCGATCTGGATCCGCGTCCCGGGCAGCGGCGCCCCGACCGTCCCGAAGCGGAGCTTCCCGAGCGTGTTCACGCAGGTGGCGGCGCTCGTCTCCGTGAGGCCGTAACCCTCGAGGACGATGATCCCCGCCGCGTGGAAAAACTCGCCAAGGGGTCTCGCCAGGGGGGCGCTGCCCGAGACGAAGCAGCGGAGGCGGCCCCCGAAGAGCGCATGGAGCTTCGAGAAGACGAGCGCGTGGGCGACCTTGTGCTTCAGGGCGAGGAGGCCCGTGGGCTCCTGGCCGGCCAGGCGGAGCTTCGAGACTTCACGTCCGACGCCGAAGGCCCAGGAGAAGATCGCCCACTTGGCGCCACCGGCTTCCTTCGCGCCGGTCGTCACCTTGTTGTAGATCTTCTCGAAGATTCGCGGCACCGCGGCGACGAACGTCGGCTTCACCTGTCCGAGGTTCTCGACGATCTTCTCGACCCGGCCGTCGACCGCCGTCGAGAAGCCGATCCGGAGCTGGGCCGCCTCGAGGACCTTTCCGAAGGAGTGTGCGAGGGGGAGCCAGAAATACTGCCGGTCGTCCTCGTTCAGGAGCTTCAGCTCGTCGATCGCCTCCGCCTCGTAGAGCCAGCAGTCGTGCGTCAGCTCGACGCCCTTGGGGCGACCCGTCGTCCCGGAGGTGTAGATGAGCGTCGCGAGGGCATCGGTCCTCACGGCGTCGACGATCGCCTCGTACCGTCCCGGGTTGGCGGCGTCCCACTCCCGGCCCTTCGTCATCAGCTGTTCGAGCGTCAGGACGTACCCGTCGTCGGTTCCGGTCCCCTCGAAGACGACGATCGCCTTCACGTCGGGGACCTCGGAGCGCTTGGCGGCGATCCGGTCGGCCTGCTCGCGGCTCTCGGCGAGGAGGAGGCGCGTTCCCGAGTCCTGGAGGATGAAGAGGCAGTCGGGCGTCGTGCTCGACGGGTAGATCGTCGTCGTTGCACCCCCCGCCGCGAGAATCCCGAGGTCGGCGAGGATCCAGTCGAGCCGTGTCGCGGAGAGGATCGAGGCGCGTTCCTCGTCCCCGAGTCCGAGAGCGCGGAGGCCGCAGGCGATCGCCTTCACCTTCTCGCCGACCTGGCGCCAGCTGAGGGCGGTCCACCCGTTTTCATCCGGGAACAGGAACGCGTCGCGGTCGGGCGTCTTCCCGACGCGATGCAGGAACATCTGGGGGACGGATCGGAACGTCTCGGCCATGGCGCTCCTCCTTGAACCGGTCTCGGGAACGTCTAGTTCTACCACGCTCCGCTTTGCACGGTGTTCCCCGCGCTAACGCGGCCCGACACCTGCGCGGACGTGCGAAGTCGACCGGGAGAGCAGGGGCGGCCGGGGGCGCACCGTAGACTGCTCCCGCCATGCGCCTTCTCGTCCGCTACTTCTTCCGCGGTCTGCTCGTCTTCGTCCCGGCGGTCCTCACGATCGCCATCGTCGTCCTCGTCTTTCGAACGGTCGATGCCTGGATGGGGCTCCCGATCCCGGGAGCCGGCTTCCTGGCGACGATCACGCTGATCGTCGTCGTCGGTGCCCTCGCGTCGAACTTCGTCACGAAGCGTCTCTTCGAGGTCGTCGATGCGATCTTCCGGAGGCTTCCCTTCGTCAAGCTCCTCTACTCGGCCATCCGTGACGTGACCGACGCGTTCGTGGGGGAGAGAAAGGGCTTCGAGAGGCCGGTCCTCGTGACGATCGACGAAGGGACGGGCCTGAAGGCGGTTGGTTTCCTGACGCGCGAATCCCTCGAGGACGCGGGCCTTCCCGGGCACGTCAGCGTCTACTTCCCGCAGTCGTACAACTTCGCCGGCCAGCTCCTCGTCGTGCCGCGCCGGCTCGTGGCGCCGCTCGCCGCGAGGGGGGCGGACGCGATGGCGTTCATCGTGTCGGGGGGCGTCGCCGAGCTCAGGACGGCCGTTCCGGCAACGGAAACGGCCGCCCCGGAGGGGCGGCCGCAACAGGAGGTCTGAGGCGCGGGACGGCTACTTCGACGCGATCGCGAACTTGACGGTGGCCGCAAGGTCCTTGTCGAGGTAGAGCTCGACGCGGTAGCTGCCCGTGGCCCACTGCGGATCGGGCTTCGAGTAGGAGAAGGGAATCCAGGTCGCGCCACCGGGGAACTTCGTCGTCCTCTCGGCGAACCGCGTGTCCGCCTTCTGGCCCTCGACCTTTTCCGCAATCCAGACGGCCTTCACCGGGGTGTCCTTCGGAGCGTCGGCGACCATCGCGAAGACATAGATCTTCGCCTGCGTCGGGGGAAACGACTTCTTCTCCTCCATCGTCTCCCGGCTGTCGGAGGCGATGGCGGTGTCGATGCGTCCCTTCTCCTGCCCGACGAGGGCCGGCGCCAGGGCGAGCGAGAAGAGGATGGCGAAAAGACTCCGGGTCAGAACTCTCACTTCGGTCTCCTTTCGGTTCGTGCTTTCGCAAGCGGGCCGGACGCCAACTCTCCCTGCCTTCCAGCGGCCTGTCGTGGTCGCTGGTCCCTCCGGCGTTCCCGCGGCTACGGCCCTCCGTCCGGGATCGTCGCGCCGACGGGATCCCAAAGGGAATTTGGAACCCGATCCGGCGCGATGTCAACGGGATACAGGGTCTCGGAATTCCTCTGCCGGGAATGATCCGTTCACATCATTGCGTGGCCCCGGAGCATCGCCTAGCCTCCCGTCCGCGCCGGGTCCTTTACGCGGACCGCGCTCGCGGGGGGCAAATGAACAGGCGCCCCCGCACCGAGGAGGCCGTCATGGCGATGATGATCACGGAAAACTGCATCAGCTGCGGAACCTGCGAACCCGAGTGTCCCAACCAGGCGATCAGCCCGGGGGACATGATCTACGTGATCGACCCCGCGAAGTGCACCGAGTGCTCCGGCGTCTACGATTCGCCGAAGTGCGTCGAGGTCTGCCCGACCGAGGGTTCGATCGTCCCGGCGACGGCCTGACCGCAGCCGGAAGCGCCAGAGAAGGAACGAACGGGCCGGGCGCTCAGGACCGAACGGGTCCGGCGCCCGGCCCTGCCTCCTTCCGGTGAATCGCGCGAGGACGGGGGATGAGGCAGCCGGGAACCGCGAGTCGCCTCAAAGGGGATGACGCACTCGTCGAGCGGCGTGCGTGAGGTCGGATGGGTGATGTCGCGACACGCTCTCGAAACCGCTCGGAATGCGGGCTCCCGCCGCGAATCGTCCTCTTTCCGGGATGGCAGGAATATTGAAAGAAGGTAATCTCGAACGGGGCACGACGCCCCGACCAAGAGGAGTCAGAGACATGAAGAAGACCACCGCCGCCGTTCTCGTCGCCGTCCTCGCGATCGTCCTCGCGTCCACGGGCCTCGCCACGATGGACATGCAGAAGGACATGAACGCGAAGTACCCCACTGCGAAGGCGAAGTGCGCCAGCTGCCACGTCAAGGCGATGGCCAAGAAGGGCGACGCCGAGGTGAACGCGTTCGGCAAGGACATGA
>CALBDV010000356.1 GCA_937927565.1 uncultured Holophagales bacterium | reverse complement strand
TCGGCCTGTTGGCGGTCGTAGTCCTGTTCCCAGCGTTCCCGCTCGGCCAGGCGTCCCTCCCGGTACCCGGCATAGCCGTTCCCGTACACGCGCGGGCGATCATCCGGCGTGGGGTCGAGGTCGACGATGGTCTCCGCAACGTCGGACAGCAGCGCGCGATCGTGGCTGACAACGATGACACCGCCGCTCCGCGCTCGGAGCTGCGCGGTCAAGAACTCGAGCCCGCTTCGGTCGAGGTGGTTGGTGGGCTCATCAAGCAGGAGGAAGTCGTGATCGGCGCCCAGGAGGCACGCCAGCCGTACCCGATAACGCTGTCCCACCGAGAGGTCTGCGAGAAGCCTGGTCGTGTCCGTCTCCGCGTCGAGCGCTTCGAGCGCGATCTGCACGCGCCGTTCGGCATCCCACGCATCGAGCGCTTCGGCATGTTCTAACGCGGCCGCGTACTGCTCCTCCGCCCGGTCCGTGTTGTCCGCGAGATCGAGAGCGGCCGCGTCGAGTACCGCCAACGCGGCCAGTGGTTCGGCGATCGCCTCTGCGACCGCCTGCCCAACAGTTCGACTGTCAGCGGCGGTCATCTCTTGCTCGGCAACACCGATCGTGCCGATGCACTGGACTGTTCCGCTGTCCGGGACCAGGACGCCAGCGAGTACCTGCAGGAGGGTCGATTTCCCTCGCCCGTTCTCTCCCACGATCGCGACACGCGATGAGGAAGTGAGGGTGAGGTCGACATGATGGAGGACGGGTGTGGCTCCGCGCGTCAAAGACACGTCGGAAGTGATGAGTTGCGCGCGATGGCGCGCCGGATGACGGTTCGTCGGGGTGAGCATTGAAGTCCTTCGAGACGACGCACCACCAGCCGCAGACAGGCAGATAGGTACGCAAATGACGGCGACCCCGGAAGGGTCAGAACGAGCGGCCGCCGCAGTCTCGGATTACTCAACGAGCGCGGTAGGCCTTCTCAACCGTCACAGGAAGTACAAATGCATGCCGCCAGTCTACCGCATGACGTCGACGTACCCTCCGCCTAGCTACGCGATCGCTAGAAGGGCGCGGAGCGCGTGCGCCGCTTGGGCGGGTACGACGCCGTTGCCGAGCGCGGTGAGCTGTTCCGGCGGGGTGAGTCCGAGGCCGGAATCGGTCACCCAACCGTCCGGTAGGCCCATCAGCCATTCCACGAAGCGCGGCGCGGGCCGGTACTGCCCCTCATCGCTCACGAGGGTTGGGGACGGGGCTCCTCGTCCGGTGAGGTATTCCCATCGTCGGATTGCCAGTGCGTAGCGTCCCCAGCGTCGAAGAGCTGCCCGATCAGCGGCCACACCAGTTCCGGCTCCCGATGCCGCCGTGAACCCGCCGGCCCGTTCAGGGCCAGGTCGATGACCTGATGGGACAGAGCGATCGTGCCGCGTCGAGCGCGCACCCGGTCCAGGCTCTCCCCGCCGCGGGCGGCGTCGGAGGCCAGCGGGGTTCGGAACAGCGCGGCGGGCGAGGATGAAGATGCGAAAGCGGGCGTGGGGTGCTCCGATGTCGGAAGCGGGTAGGCCGAGCCAGCGTGCGTCGTACCCGAGGTCGGCCAGATCGCCGAGTACGGCGCCAAGAGCCCGTAGAGGTCGAGCTGGCTGGTCTCCCAGATGCCACGGGTCGGGTTCCACACCGCGAACGGTGCCGTCCAAGGTTGCGGGCTCGGGGGTTGCGGGGATGGGGTTGCGTCCATCGGTGTCGTCTCCTTCCGGGGTCGGGCGGGTCGCGATGGCGGAGAGCAGGCCGCGCACGTTCTCGGCGACGACCCACTCCGGTTGCAGCACGTCGATCGCCTCCGCCATGCGCACCCACAGGCCCGAGCGTGTGCCGGGGTGCAGGCCGGCGCGCTTGCCGACGGTGGACACGTCCTGGCAGGGGAACCCGCCGCAGATCACATCGACTGGCTTGACCTTGTGCCAGTCGATGGTGGTTATGTCGCCCAGGTTCGACACGTCCGGCCAGTGATGGGCGAACACCCGAGCCGGTGCGGGGTTGAACTCCGAGAACCATACGGTCTCGGCGGCGAATACTTCCTCGACGGCGAGGTCGAGGCCGCCGTAGCCGGAGAACAGCGACCCGACCCGTAGACGACGGCCTTGGGTCGTTCGGCTGGTGCATGAGGACTCCGGCAGATCGGTGATCCCCGGCCGTCGTCCTCTCAGAGACTCAATACCGGGCTGGTCACCTGCCAAGTGCTCGCCGCACGTCCCGTCTCCAGCTCGAACGACCTTGCGACTGCTCGCCGCTGCTCTTGGCTCGAACCCTTCTCTGAGCTGCCACACGTCTTTCAGACGAGGGCTGCGCTACTAGCCTGGGGTTGTAGCAGGCCGCGGGGCATCCAGTCCGCGTAGGCGACCGGACGGCGGTGCGATGATGACGACTGAGCGGGGCATCGCGACCCTAGTCGGCAACGGTCTCTCAATCGCGTTCAACCCAGAACTGAACCTTCAGAGCATCACGGAAGAGGTTCTTCGTCGCATTGAGGCGTCGGACGGTGGGGATGTCGTTGTCGCCATGAAGGAGATCGCCGAGCGCGCTCTCCCCGATGGCGCAACGAGCGCCGAGGACTTCGAAGTGCTTGTTGGCGCGTTCGGGGCTGAGTCACGCACGCTGGACGTCCTGGATACTCTCGCGGGGTTGACCAAGCCATCTGACAAGAAGCTCAGGAAGGCCATCAGACGAGTCTCAAAGTTTGCTGAACAGGTACGAGATACGGGCGTTTCGCATGTCCTCGAAGTGATCGCGGAGCGATCACACGCATACGTCGACGAAGCGCAGAGCCTCTACGACTTGGTGACGGCGATCACCGAATCATTCGACGGCAAGGTCGTCATTGGGAATCTCAACTACGACACACTCTTGCTTGCTGCACTTCTGATGGTCTGCCAGTCCGACCTCGCTGACATGGGCCACGGGTATCGTCGCGTGAAGGTGCTGGTTGACGATCGAGTTGAACGCGAGGTGCAAGCGCTCAGATCGAGCAGTGGAGAGTTTCCCCGCAGCAAGAGAGTGCAGCTGCTGCACATACACGGAT
>CALBDV010000355.1 GCA_937927565.1 uncultured Holophagales bacterium | reverse complement strand
AAGACGGTCGTGATCGCCCCGAGGCGGTAGAGCTCCCCCTGCGTCAGGTAGCCGCGCGATGCGAGATACCCGTGTGGGAGGAATCGTCGTCATCGTCGTCCTCCTCGCCTCGCGGCGGCGGGACCTACGAGACCTTCGCCCCCGTCATCGCCGCCGGGTCGAGGACCCGCGCGATCTCCTCCTCGGAGAGGATCTTCTTCTCGCGGATCAGCTCGAGGATTCCCTTGCCGGTCTTCATCGCTTCGGCCGCGAGCTCGGTCGCCCTGTCGTAGCCGATCACGGGGTTGAGGGCCGTGACCGTGCCGATCGAGAACTCGACGTAGTGCTTCATGACGTCGACGTTTGCCGTGATCCCGTCGACGCAGTGGACGCGCAGCGTCCTCGCCGCGTTCATGAAGAGCGTCTGCGCCTCGAAGAGGCAGGCCGCGATGACCGGCTCGAAGACGTTCAGCTGGAGCTGCCCCCCCTCGGCCGCCAGGGAAACGGTCAGGTCGCTGCCGATGACGCGGAAGCAGACCATGTTGACGACCTCGGGGATCACCGGGTTCACCTTACCCGGCATGATCGAGGAGCCGGGCTGCTTGGCCGGGAGGTTGATCTCCCGGAAGCCGCAGCGCGGGCCCGAGGAGAGGAGCCTCAGGTCGTTGCAGACCTTCGAGAGCTTGATCGCGAGGCTCTTCATGCAGGACGAGTAGAGGACGAAGGCCTGGGTGTCCTGGGTCGCCTCGATGAGGTCGGCGGCGAGGTGGATCGGGAACCCTGTGATCTTCGCCAGGTGCGCCGTGCACTTCTCCGCGTAGCCGACCGGGGCGTTCAATCCCGTGCCGATCGCCGTCGCCCCCATGTTGATCTCGCAGAGGACGTTCTGGATCCGCTCGAGGGCGGCGACCTCGCCGGCGAGCGTCTCGCCGAAGGCGTTGAACTCCTGCCCGAGGGTCATCGGGACGGCGTCCTGCAGCTGCGTCCGACCCATCTTGAGGTGTCCGCCGAACTCCTTCCCCTTCGCCCGGAACGCCGCGATCAGCTCCTTCATCGCCGCCACGAGCCGGACGTTCCCGAGCGCGAGGCCGACGTGGAGGGACGTCGGGTAGGCGTCGTTCGTCGACTGCGAGCCGTTCACGTGGTCGTGGGCGCTGCAGAACTTGTACTCGCCCTTCGCGTGCCCCATCAGCTCGAGGGCGCGATTGGCGATCACCTCGTTCGCGTTCATGTTCGTCGAAGTCCCGGCGCCCCCCTGGAAGACGTCGAGCCGGAACTCGCCGTGGAGCTTCCCGTCCATGAGCTCCTGGCAGGCTCCCTCGATCCCCTTCAGGATCTCGGCGCTGAACTGTCCGCAGTCGAAGTTCGCGCGCGCCGCGGCCATCTTCACCATGCCGAAGGCGCGGATCAGGTCGGGGTAGAGGTGGAGGGGAACGCCGGAAATGTGGAAGTTCTCGAGGGCCCGCGCGGTCTGCACGCCGTAGTAGGCGTCGGCCGGTACGGGGAGGTTCCCGAGGAGATCGTGCTCCATCCGAAAAGCGCCGTCGGACATGGTGGTCCTCCTTGGCCAAATTCCTGCTGGTCCATCGGGAACGATAGCAACGGACAGCCCGCGCGGAGGCCACGTTTCGGGCGTCGACGACTGCCCGAAAGGGCATGGGGGCGAGCCGCGGACGAGCGGGCCCCGAACGTCGTCAGCTGCCGGCCGGAGGTGCGAAGCGAGCGTCGCTCAAGGGCGGGTTGACCTCGATCTTGTCCACGACCAGACGGAGCACCTGCGGCCGGCCGGCGGCCCTCACCTCGACGAGGCGGGGGAAGAGGATCCCTCCTGACTTCCTGTAATCGCCGAAGGTCGTCTCGATCCGCACCGGCCTTCCGCGCACCTGCCGGGTAGATTCGGTCCGGACCAGATACATGGACTTCACGTCGAGGTACGAGAAGAGCGCACCCCCGCTCTTCAGGCTGACCTTCAGCTTGTAGGTCTCGCGGCCGTTGACGACTTCGCGGCCGGCCAGCTCGACCTGATGCCCCTTGCTCTTCCAGTCGACGAGAGGCCCGTCGATGTCGGCCTGCTCGGCCGCCTCCATCACGACATCATCGGGCAGGGGCTGTGGTCCCATCTCGCCGTCGAACGGGTACACCTTCCAGCCCTGCTGGCCGTCGGAGGCGAGGACGCCGGTGACGCCCTGGACGGTGAACTCGAAGCGGATCTTTCCTCCACGCTTGATCTCGCGTGTCACGAGCCCGTCGCGGCCCGGCCCCGCGTTGACGCGTCCTTCCTGGCGAAGCGTCCGGAGAGACCTCAGCTTCTTGATCCCTCCCCGGGTCGACACGTAGCCCGCGACGATCTCGTCTACGGTCGGGGACGGCGCGGTCCGCGTCGCCGGCTTTGCTGGCGTTGGGGGCGTGGCCATGACGGCGGGCGCGGCCAGCAGGGCCGCGAGAAGTGCCGCCGCCATCGGGCGCCCGCCTCGGAGTGCGCTGTGCGGGCTCATCATCAGCCTCCAATCGGACGCGGTGTCGGCCTGTTCACCGGTGGCCTGTTCACCGGCGGCCGGGTGACGGGCCCCCCGGCGGAAGGCCAGGTCGTCACGCCATAACCGAACCCGCCAAAGAAGACGGGGTCGTTGTACTGCTGGCTCTGAGCCTCCTGAGCGCGCTGCTCGGCGTCCTCGGCTCGCTGCTGGGCATCGGCGGCAGCAGCCTCCGCGTCCATCGCGCGCCTCTCGGCGTCCCGGCGTGCCTGCTCTGCCGTGGCGGTGGACTGCGCCACCTGCACCTCGGCGGGCGTCATCCACTCGCCTTCGTACTTCACGAAGCCGCGGGCCCGGAAGCTCTCCTCCTCGGTCATCCAGCGGCCGTCGAGCTGCACGAACCCCAGCGCCTGTCTCGCCTCCGGGTCGTCGGGCGCCACCGCCATGACTTTCTCGTAGGCCAGCCGCGACTGCCTCGAAAGCCCCTTCGTCGTAGCCCACTGAGCCAGCTTGCGCCAGCCGTCGACATCCTGCGGTCCCAGCTTGCCCGCTCGCGCGTCGTATTCGTCCAGGGGCGAGAGGCCCTTCACGATGCGTTCGACCCGCTCCATCGAAAACCCGACGGATCCGTCTCCGATGTCCACCGTGATCCTCTCCTCGTCCTGTTCGGTGATCCGGCCGGTGAACTTGCCTCCACCTTTGAGAAACACCTCGTCTGCAAGGAGGGATCCGGGCATCAGCAGCAGGAGCAGCACGATCTTTCTCACGGAAATCTTCCTCGCCTGCATGCAGTCTGATCCGGGCCATCGAGTGGTGTCAATTTCGAGTCCGAATCGACGACCTCGCGTCCGGACCCGGGATGTGCCCGACGAGCTCCCCCTTCAGGGCGAAGCCGCCGTGATCCGTCGCGGTCCGTGCGTGCAGGGCTCTTCCCTTCAGGAAGAAGCTGCACGGTCGGCCAGCACCAACGCCCGGCCCTGGTGCACACGCCCGGCAGGAATCGACGGATCTGCCGCGAGCAGGCGAGTCAGCATCGTGGCCTTGTCGGCCCCGGTGACGAGCCACAGGAGTTGCCGGGCGCGATCCAGCACGGGATAGGTGAGTGTCATGCGCTGCCGTGCCTGGTAGACCCCCGTCAACGCGACGTCGGCACCCGAGACGTCGAGGGCCCTGTCGCCCGGGACGAGGGACGCGGTGTGTCCGTCGGGTCCGAGGCCGAGGTGGACGACGTCGAAGACGGCCGGCCGGCCCGCGTGCTCCTCGAGCGTTCGCGCGTAGCGCGCTGCGGCCGCCTCGAGGCCGGGCGACTCGACCGGCATGGCGTGGAGCTGCGCGAGAGGGAGCGGCGCGTGGGCCAGCAGGCTCGCGGCGAGGTGCGTGAGGTTGCGATCCGGGTGTCCCGCGGGAGCCACCCGCTCGTCGACCTGGAAGACGTGCACGGACGGCCACGGGACGTCCTCGTCCGCCAGGGCGCGGAGCATCACCCAGGGCGTCCGGCCGCCGCTGACGGCCAGGAGGAAACGGCCACGGGCGACGACAGCGACACGGGCTTGCGCCGCGATGATCGCGGCGGCGCGCCGGGCTACCGAATCCGCGTTCGCCAGAACCTCGAGCTTCATGACTCCCCCACCGTCGGCGATCAGCGGGTCACGACGGGATCGTACCGGCCGGCCGCCGGAGCGTACGCGAATTGCCCGCGGCGGCACCGCCCGAGGGTTCCTGCCAGAAGGGGAACCTCCCGTCGCATACTTCCGCTCCGAAATGGCTCCCACTTCCTACGAGCGAGGCCCGACCATGCGCCGCAGTTCCTTCCGCATGCCCCACACGCACCGCCCGCTTCTTGCCGGGATCCTGGCGCTTTGCCTTTTCCTGCCGGCGGCGGGTTCTCTCGCAGAGGAAGCCCAGGCGCCACCCGAGGCCGCAGCCCCATCACCGGCCCCGCCTCCGGCCGCGGCCGCCATCGTTCCTGGCAGCCTGCCGCCGGGGCACGTCATGGCCGGGAACAGGAGGGTCGCGACGCTCCGCGGCGTCCTGTTCCAGAACCCGCCCCAGGAGAGGGCTCGCGTCGCCAGCGAGCGGATCGAGGCCGCGATCGATCGCGGCCGGGACCTCGCGGTCACCGTTCGGTCCGAGGGAGAAGGCCGGCTCTTCATGATCGGTGGTCGCGGCATGTTCGGGCTGACGCCCGCCGATCTCGACGAAGGGGCGGGCGAGACCATGGACAGGGCCGTCGCCGTCGTCACGGAACGGCTCGAGAAGGCGATCGCCGAGGCGCGGGAGCAGCGGAGCCTCCCCGACCTCCTCAGGGCGATCGGCCTGAGCCTCGCCGCGACGCTGGTCGTGACCCTCCTCCTGTTCCTCCTGGAACGTCTCCGCCGCTGGGGCGCCCGCAAGGCCGCGGAGAAGGCCCACGAGCGTCTCGGCGCGATGAAGATCCCCGGTAAGGCGCTCCTCGAGAAGGACCGCCTCTATTTCGTGACGACGCGCGTCCTCCTCCTCGTGACGCGGCTCGTCGACCTGATCCTCCTCTACGTCTGGGTCACCTTCGTCCTCAAGCGGTTCGCGTGGTCGCGGCCCTGGGGAGAGCAGCTCGGGGCCTGGTTCCTCGAGACCGCCGGGATGCTCGGGATGGCGGCCGTCAAGGCCCTCCCCGACCTCGCCGTCGTCGGTCTCATCTACCTCGCCACGCGGTGGCTGCTGAGGCTCGTCGGCATGTTCTTCACGGCCGTCGAGGAAGGCCGGATCGAGGTCACCCAGACGCTCCGGGAAACGACCCAGCCGACGCGCCGGATCGTCACCATCATCTTCTGGATCTTCGCCCTCATCATGGCCTACCC
>CALBDV010000354.1 GCA_937927565.1 uncultured Holophagales bacterium | reverse complement strand
GCTCCTCGACGTAGGGCCGCATCTCCTTCGGCCCGAGCGCGCAGTTGATGCCGACGGAGAAGAGCGGCGCGTGGGAGACGGAGTTCCAGAACGCCTCGACCATCTGGCCGGAGAGGGTCCGGCCGCTCCGGTCGGTGATCGTCACCGAGAGCATGAGCGGCACGGCGGTCCCGCGCTCGGCGAAGACCTCCTCGACGGCGACGAGGGCGGCCTTGCCGACGAGGGTGTCGAAGACGGTCTCGACCAGTAGAAGGTCGACGCCGCCGTCCAGGAGGCCGCGCACCTGCTCGGCGTAGGCCGCGACGAAGTCGGCGAAGACGTTCGTCCGCTTCCCGGGGTCGTTCACGTCGACGGCGAGAGAGAGGGTCCGGTTCGTCGGACCGATCGAGCCCGCGACCCACGCCGTCCGTCCCGGGTGCGCCGCCTCGAAGGCGCGGACCGCCTCGCGGGCGACCCGCGCCGCCGCCGCGTTCATCTCGCGGACGTACGCCTCGAGGCCGTAGTCGGCCATCGAGATCGCCTGCGCGCTGAAGGTGCAGGTCTCGAGGATGTCGGCGCCCGCCTCGAGGTAGGCGCGGTGGATCTCCCCGATGACGTCGGGGCGTGTGAGCGGGAGGACGTCGGCGCACCCCTGCAACTCGCGCGGGTGATCCGCGAACTGCGCGCCGCGGTAGGCGGCCTCGTCCAGCCGGTACGGCTGGATCATCGTCCCCATCCCACCGTCCAGAACGACGATTCGTTCGGCGAGCGCCGCGGCGAGCGCCTCGGGAGCCGGCGCGGGTCCTCTCACCGGCCCCCCGCCGCCGCGTCGGCCGCGCGGGAGGGTCCCTCGCGCGCCGGCAGCGACGCCAGGACCTTCTGCACGACGTCGTACCGCGCCATCGGCATGAGATGGATGCCGCGCGCGCGCTCGGCGATGGCTCCGGCGAGCTCGATGCCTATGGCGAGGCCCTCCTCCGCCTCGAACTCCGGCCCCTTTTCGGCGGCCTTTCGCATCCGCGCGAGGATCCCCTCGGGGACGACCATGCCGGGAACCTCGTTCGCGAAGTAGAGCGCCTGCTTCAGGCTCTTCGGAGGGATGAGCCCGACGAGGACCGGGATGAGCCGGGCCTCGGGCCGGGAGAAGAAGCGGTCGAGGGCCGCGACGTCGTAGACCGGTTGCGTCTGGGCGAAGGTCGCACCCGCCTCGATCTTGGCGGAGAGCTTCGAGATCTCGACGTCGAGGTCGGAAGCAGCCGGGTTCGCGGCGCAGGCGATGGCGAACGACGTGGAGGTCCCGATCGGGGAGCCCACCAGATCGACGCCGGAGTTGAGCCGTTTCACGATTCGGAGGAGGCCGAGGGTGTCGACCTCGCCGACGTGCCGTCCCTGCGGGTAGTCGCCGATCTTCAGCGGGTCACCACCGACGACGAGGAGCGCCTTGATGCCGAGGCCGGCCGCCCCGAGGAGGTCCGACTGGATGCTGAGGACGTTCCGGTCTCGCGGTGAGAAATGGAAGACGGTGTCGACGCCCGTCTCGTGCCGGATCATGTGCGCCACGGCAATGGACGACATCCGGAGGCGCGCCATCGGGTTGTCGGTGACGTTGACGGCGTCGACGCCGTAGCCCCTGAGGAGCTGGGCGCCGTCGAGCGCGGCGGAAGCATCGGTCCCCTTCGGCGGCTCGATCTCCACGGTGACGACGAGCACTCCCGGATCGGCGAGCTTTCTCTTCAGCGGCGAGGTTTCGAGCGACTCGGCCGCCGGGGTCGCCGGGGCGGAGACGAAAGCGCGGGCGACGCGCTCGACGGCCACGCGCCTCTTCCCGACGACCTCTCTGGCCATGGCGGCGACGTGGGCGGGCGTCGTGCCGCAGCAGCCGCCGACGATCGCGGCGCCGGCCTTCACGAAGTCGCGCGCGACCTCGCGGAAGTAGTCGGGGGTGGCGGGGTAGACCGTCCGCCCCGAGACGTTCCAGGGATACCCGGCGTTCGGCATCGCGGCGACGGGGACCCCGACCCGGGAGACGACCTTCTGGAAGACCTCGAGAGTCTCCTGCGGACCGATCGTGCAGTTCATTCCGACGACGTCCGCCCCCGCCTCCTCGAGCGCCGACAGCGCCTCGACGACCTCGGTCCCGAACGTCGTCTTGCCGTCGGCCAGAAACGTCATGGAGGCGAGGATCGGGATCTCCTTCGAGAGGTCGCGCGCCGCCTTGATCGCCTCGATCGCCTCGAGCCTCGAAGAGAAGGTCTCGAAGAGGAGGAGGTCGACCTTCTCCTCGAGGAGGATCCGGATCTGCTCGGAGAAGAGCTCGCGGACCATCGCCTTCGTGAGCGGCCCGTAGGGCTTGACGAGCTGGCCGAGCGGCCCGACGTCGCCCGCCACGAGGACGTACTCGCCGGCGGCGGCCTCGTGGGCGAGGCGAACGGAGGCGCGGTTGATCTTCTCGAGGGAATCGGCCCAGTCGAACTTGGCGAGCTTGACCCGGTTCGCGTCCCAGGTGTTCGTCGTCAGGATCTGGGTGCCCGCCTCGACGTAGTCGTCGTAGATCTCCCGGACGAGCTCGGGCTGGGCGATGGAAAGGGGGGCGCGCGGGCTCTCGGGGGCCGCACCGCGCGAGACGAGGAGCGTCCCCATCGCCCCGTCGGCGAGGAGAACGTCGGTCTTCAGGCGCTCGCGGATGTCGTGCTTCATGAAAATACCCCTCCGAGGACGAAGGGGCGTTTCGTGCGATTCGCTTCCGTTCGGCCTCGATTTCATCTCTCCCCGGCCGTGCCGGAGCGGGAATTGGCACCTGCCACTCCACCCTGCCGGACGCCGAGAGCGCCGGGCGGGGAGGAGCCGGTTGCCGCGGCATCGCAGGGCCCGTCCCTCCGCCGCTCGTGATGAAACCCGGACTCAAAGAACCGGACGGAGCCTACGGGAGCGGAATTCGGTGCGTCAAGCGGGTCGCGGAGGAAGGCCGATCCGCTCGGTCGGGGGCTGGTTTAGACTTGCGCCCCAATGAGAGTCCTCGTCGTCGGCTCGGGGGGTCGGGAGCACGCCCTCGTCTGGAAGCTCGCCCAGTCTCCGGACGTGAAAGAGATCTTCTGTGCTCCCGGGAATCCCGGCATCGCACAGCTCGCCACCTGCCTCCCGATCGGCGTGACCGACATCGTGGAGCTGGCCGACTTCGCGGAAACGATGAAGGTCGACCTGACGGTGGTGGGGCCCGAGCTCCCGCTGACGCTGGGTCTCGTCGACGAGCTCGCAAAGAGGCACCTCCTCGCCTTCGGTCCGAACAAGCTGGCCGCCGAGCTGGAGGGGTCGAAAGTCTTCTCCAAGGCGTTCATGCGGAAGTACGAGATCCCGACGCCGGAGGCCGAGGTCTGCACCACGCGCGCCGAGGCGGAGAAGGCGGTGAAATCGCTGGGCCTTCCGTGCGTTTTCAAGGCGGACGGGCTCGCGGCCGGCAAGGGCGTCGTCATCGCCCGGGACGAGGCGGACCGGGACAAGGCCCTCAAGCTCTTCTTCGGCGAACGGGTTTTCGGGAGCGCGGGGGACCGCGTCCTGATCGAGCGCTACGTCACCGGGGACGAGGTCAGCTTCATGGTCCTCTGCGACGGCGAGCGGGCGATTCCCCTCGCGACGGCAAAGGACTACAAGCGGGTCTTCGACGGGGACCGTGGCCCGAACACGGGCGGGATGGGGGGGCACAGCCCCTCGGTCTTCGTCGATGCGGCGACCGCTCGCGAAATCCTGACCGACATCGTCCACCCGACGCTCCGCGGCATGGCCGAGGAGGGGCGCCCGTTCCGCGGGCTGCTCTACGTGGGCCTGATGCTCGAGAACGGGATGAAGCCGTACGTTCTCGAATACAACGTGAGGTTCGGCGATCCCGAGACGCAGTGCACCCTGATCCGGATGGAGGACGACCTCCTCCCGTACCTTCTCGGCTCGGCTCGCGGCAAGTTCGACGAGAACGCCAAGCCGGTATGGAAGAAGGAAGCCGGCGCAGCCGTCGTCCTCTCGGCCGAGGGGTATCCCGGTCCGTTCGAACGCGGGAAGGCGATCGAGGGGATCGAGGACGCCACCGCAGAGGATGGGGTCTTCGCCTTTCACGCCGGGACGGCGAAGTCGCCGGATGGAAAGCTCGTCACCGCCGGCGGCAGGATCCTCGTTCTCGCCGCCCGGGCCCGGGGCCTCTCCGAGGCGCTGGCCCGAGCCGTGGCCGCGGCGGAGAAGGTCCGCTTCGACGGGAAGCACTTCCGCCGCGACATGGGGACGAAGGCGCTGGAGATCCTCCGCGAGCGGACCGGTTCCGGCCTGAGCTGACGTTCCGGCCCGTAGACCGGTAGTGCGGTGGGGCGGCGCCGGGGGGCGAGGACCTGACCTGGCGGGTCAGCCGGGGTTCTGCGACCCCCGGCCGACCGACCGCATCCGGAAGACGAAGAAGGCCGACAGGCCGAGGAGCACGACGGCAATCAACAGGCCGGCGGGCGTCGGCCGGCGCAGCAGGAGGAAGACCGCGACCGCGGCCGCGACGAGCGCCCGCGTCCGGTAACGGCGGACGGTGGACGAGCCGGCTCCTCCGGCCTCGGTTGGGGGCGGGGCTTCGTCATGCGCACCGTCTCCCGTCCCCGGGGGCACGTCGGGCCTTCCCCCCGCCCGCGCGGAGCGGATCGTCTCGTACGCCTCCAGAATCCCCTTGAGCTTCTCTTCGGCCTTCTGCCGGAGCCGCGGGTCGTTGCCGAACCGGTCCGGGTGCCAGACCTTCGTGAGGTCGCGGCAGGCCCTCTTCACCTCTTCGTCGGAGGTGCCCGGGTCGAGTTCGAGGAGCCGGTATGCGTCGTCGAGCCGCATGGTTCAGGAGCGGACCTTACGACGGCGGGAATTCGGCCTCAACCCGGGACGTTGTTCGTCGTGCCGCTTCGGGTTTTCCGGAGCTTGCGTCCGCGAGAGGAGATCCGATGGAGAACCAGTTCCCGAACGTGCTCAAGTTCAAGCCCCCGAACATCCCGGGCGGCCTCGTCCTCCGGGGCGTCCTCGTCGTCGTCGCCCTTGCCGTCCTTTTCTCTGCCTGGTTCACGATAGAGCCGGAGGAGGCGGGGCTCGTCCTGAGGTTCGGCAAGTACGTGAGGACGGTCCCCTCCGGCCTCCACCTGAAGCTTCCGAGCCCGATCGAGACCGTCGTCAAGGTCCCGGTCGAGCGCCAGCTGAAGGAGGAGTTCGGGTTCCGGACGGAAGGAACGGCGGGCAACCGCCGGACCTACTCGCAGGAGGACCTCTCGGCCGAGTCGCTGATGCTGACGGGCGACCTGAACGTCGCCGTCGTCGAGTGGACGGCGCAGTACCGGGTCCGGGACCCCTACAAGTTCCTCTTCAAGGTCCGAAGCGTCCAGAAGACGTTCCGCGACATGAACGAGACCGTCATGCGCGAGGTCATCGGAGACCGGAGCGTGAACGAGGTCCTGACGGTCGGGCGCCAGGAGATCGCCGCCGAGGTCGAGCAGCGCCTCCAGACCCTCTGCGACCAGTACGAGAACGGAATCAAGGTGGAGCAGATCGTCCTTCAGGACGTCAACCCGCCCGACCAGGTCAAGCCCTCCTTCAACGAGGTCAACCAGGCCCAGCAGGAGCGCGAGAAGCTGATCAACCAGGCCCGCGCCGACTACAACCAGATCATCCCGAGGGCGACGGGGCAGGCCCAGCAGACCCTCGAGCAGGCCGAGGGCTTCGCGACCGACCGCGTCAACCGTGCCCGCGGCGACGCCGAGCTCTTCGTCAAGGTCCACGCGGCCTACCAGCGAGCGCCCGAGGTGACCCGGCGCCGCATGTACCTCGAGACGATGTCCGAGATCTACCCCAAGGTGAAGCGGAAGGTCATCCTCGACGAGAAGATGAAGGGAATCCTCCCGCTCCTGCCAATGCCCGGCGCCCCGGAGGTGAAGCCGTGAAGGAGATCCGGATCACCGTGATGATCCTGGCGGCGGTCGTGGCGGTCGTCGTCCTGTCGAGTGCGCTCTATACCGTCGGAGAGACCCAGCAGGTCGTCATCACCCAGTTCGGCAAGCCCGTCGGAAAGCCGATCACGACCCCCGGCCTCAAGCTCAAGATGCCGTTCACCCAGACCGTCCACTCCTTCGAGAAGCGGTTCATGGAGTGGGACGGCGACCCGAACCAGATCCCGACGAAGGACAAGCGCTTCATCTGGGTCGATTCGTACGCCCGCTGGCGCATCACCGACCCGCTCCTCTTCTTCCAGCGCCTCCGCGACGAGCGGGGGGCGCAGTCGCGCCTCGACGACATCCTCGACGGCGAGACGCGGAACGTGATCGCCAAGAACGAGCTGATCGACATCGTCCGGTCCACGAACCGTCCGTTCGTCGTCGCCGAGGACGTCGCCGACCTGAGCCAGCCCGAGGCGGCCGAGAAGGTGGAGCACGGCCGCGAGAAGCTGACCCAGGAGGTCCTCGCGAACGCCCGCCGCCGCACCGGCGACCTCGGCATCGAGATCCTCGACTTCCGCATCAAGCAGATCAACTACGTCGAGGCCGTGCGGCAGGAGGTCTACGCCCGGATGATCTCCGAGCGCAAGCGGATCGCCGAGCTCTACCGCGCCGAGGGGGCGGGCGAGGCGGCGCGGATCGCGGGAGAGAAGGAGCGGCAGCTCCGGGTCGTCGAGTCGGAGGCCTACCGCAAGGCCCAGGAGATTCGCGGCAAGGCCGACGCCGCGGCGGCCGACATCTACGCCGCCGCCTACAACCGCGACCCCGACTTCTACCGGTTCCTCAAGTCGATGGGCACCCTCCGGGAAAGCATCGACCCGGAGACGACGCTCATCCTCTCGACCGACAGCGAGCTGCTCCGTTACCTGAACTCCGCGAAGTAGGCCGGCCGCAGAATAGAAAATCAAGACCTGACCCCCCCGGCGGGGCTTCGGCCCCGCCGGGCCTGCTAGAGTCTCTGGACATGAATACGCTTCTCATCTCCACGATGGTGCTCTTCCAGATGGTCTCCTCCCATGCCCCGGCGACGGCCGCGAACGCGGCCGGAGGGCTGACCTGGACCGCACCGAAGGAGTGGGCCGTGGCGCCGTCCGCCTCCTCGATGCGCGTCGTCACCTACAAGGTGCCGGCCGCCGCGGGGGACGCCGAGGGGGGCGAGGTGGCGGTCTTCTACTTCGGACCGGGGCAGGGGGGCGGGACGCAGGCGAACGTCGACCGCTGGATCGCCCAGTTCCAGCCCGAAAGGGGAAGCGCGGGGCCGGGAAAGCCGATCTCGAGCAAGGTCGGCACCATTTCCGTCACGATCGTGACGACCGAGGGAACCTACTCCTCCGGGATGCCGGGCGGCGCCATGACGCCGAAGCCGGGGTGGGCCCTCCGCGGAGGCATCGCGGAAGGACCGCAGGGGCCGGTGTTCTTCAAGATGGTCGGCCCGAAGAAGACGGTCGTCGGGGCGACGCCGGCCTTCGACGCCGTCCTCAAGACCCTGAAGAAGGGGTGAGCCCCGGGGCTCACCCCATCCCGTAGGTCGAGGCGAACGGGTCGGCGCCGGGGCGGCGCTTCACGCCGTGGTCGGGATTCGCCGCGAGGTGCTCGAGCACCTTCCACGAGATCTCGGCCCCGGCGTTCGCCTTCTTCGCCCACTCCTCGGCCGTCCGGAACGTCGCATTCTCGGCCCGCATCGCGCCGAGAAGGGCGCGCTGGACGTCGAGCACGGCCGCGGCCGCCTTCTTTCCCGCCTCGACCCCCGGCTGGTGATAGGCATTCACGCCGACGAGGAGGGCGTAGAGGCCGACCGTCCGCTCGAAGAGAGCGACGAGCGCGCCGAGCGAGCGGGCCGAGACGTCCTCGACGGTGATCGTCACCGAGCCGCGCCCGTTCTCGGAGAGCGCCTCGCGCGTCCCGAGGAAGAAGCCGTGGAGGTAGTCGCCGGCGGTGACGTCCTCCTCGACGGCGAGCGAGGGGAGGCCGTCCTTCCGGTCCTTCAGCACCTCGATGAAGGTCGCGAAGAAGTTCGGTACTCCCTCCCGCAGCTGCTGGACGAAGGCGTGCTGGTCGGTCGAGCCCTTGTTCCCGTAGACGGCGATCCCCTGGTGGACGGTGTTGCCCGAGAGGTCCTTCTCCTTGCCGAGCGACTCCATCACGAGCTGCTGGAGGTAGCGGGAGAGGAGGATCAGCCGGTCCTTGTAGGGGAGGACGACCATGTCCTTCCTGCCCCGTCCTTCGGTCTCGCGATACCAGGCAAGGGCGAGGAGGGCGGCGGGGTTCTTTCCGACGTCGGGAATCCGCGTCGCCGCGTCGCAGGCCCGTGCTCCTTCGAGAAGTCCGTCGATGTCGAGGCCCTGGAGCGCGGCCGGAAGGAGCCCGACGGCGGAGAGCTGGGACGTTCGTCCGCCCACCCAGTCCCACATCGGGAAGCGGGCGAGCCACTTCTGCCGCCGGGCCCGCTTGTCGAGGTCGCTGTCGTCCTGTGTCACCGCCACGGCGTGCCGGCCGAAGTCGAGCCCCTTGGCCGTGTAGGCCGCCTGCGCCACGAGCATCCCGTTGCGGGTCTCCTTCGTGCCGCCCGACTTCGAGACCACCACGGTGAGCGTCCGGGCGATGCCGCCGGCGGCGGCGATCCGGTCCATCTCGCGGGCGATCCCGTCGGGGTCGGTGTTGTCGAAGAAGAAGAGCCGCATCCGGTCGTCCGACGTCCCCAGGGCATCGGCCACGAGCTGCGGGCCGAGCGCCGAACCCCCGATCCCGATCAGTAGGACGTTCCGGAAATGGCCGGCCGTCTCGGGAGCGATCTTCCCGGAATGGATGTCGGCGGCGAACGCCTTCACCCGGGAAACGGTCTCTTCGATGGCGCGGGAGACCGCAGGCTCCGGGGCGAGCTCCGGGGCGCGGAGCCAGTAGTGGCCGACGCGGCGTCCCTCGTCGGGATTGGCGACGCCGCCCGCCTCGAGCGCGGCCATCCCCGAGAAGGCGGCCGGAAACGCCTCGACGAGGAGAGGGTCGCTCGTCTTCGCGTGGGCAGGGAGGCAGGTTCTCGAGACGTCCACGAGGAGGGGAACCGCGGGGGCGGCGGCGGAGAGGCTCCGGAGGCGGGAGAGGGACGGGTCGGGCACGATTCACCTCTGAGGGGTCGCGATGGGTTCCCCTTAGACTAACCGCAAAGGAGCGTCTCATGGCCGAAGGGAAGAACCTGGCCCTCGGAATCGACGTGGGGGGGACGAAGGTCCTCGCGGGCGTCGTCGACGAGAACTGGCAGATCCGCGGGCGGGGGAAGGTCAAGAGCCCCTTCCGTGGCGGGCCGGCGGAGATGACCGAGGCGCTCGTCGCCGCCGCGGACGGAGCGCTCGCGGAGGCCGGGGCCGGACGGAAAGACGTCACCGCGATCGGCCTCGGGCTCCCCGGTCCGCTCGACGAAGGGCGGACGACGCTGCTTCGAGCGATGAACCTCGGCGTCCAGAGCTGGGAGGTCCCGTCGGCGCTCGAGCCGGCGTTCCCGGGCATCCCGAAGCGGCTCGAGAACGACGTCCGGGCCGCGGCGCTCGGAGAGGCGCGCCTCGGAGCGGCGAAGGGAGAGCGTCTCGTCGTGGCGATCTGGGTCGGCACAGGAATCGGAGGGGCCGTCGTCCTCGACGGCAGGCTCTGGCTCGGCCGGAACCGCAATGCGGGCGAGATCGGCCAGAGCTTCGTCGACCTGAAGAAGGCGGGGGACGGGACGATCGACGGAACGCTCGAGGGGATCGGCGCGAAGATCGGCATGACCGCATTCATGCGGCGACGGATCGAGAAAGGGGAGCGGACCTCGGTCGCCCGGTCCGTCTTCGAGAAGGACGGGCGCCTCAAGGGCTCGGACCTGCGAAAGGCGCTCGCGGCCGGCGACGCCCTCGTGGAGAGGGCGGTCGCCCGCTCGGCCCGGGCCGTCGGCATCACGATCGCCACGCTCTGGAACGTCTTTTCCCCTGACCTGTTCGTACTGGGCGGCGGCGTGGCGGAGGACGTCGGCGAGGGGTACCTCGAGCAGGTCCGCGTCGCGGCCAGCCGCCACGCCTTCTTCACCGACCTCGCAGAGGTGAGGATCGTCCGTTCCGCGCTTGGCGACGACGCCGGGATCCTCGGCGCGGCGGTCCTTGCGCGGGAGGGGCATGAGAGACGGACCTGAGCCGAGGGCCGGGGCGTCGCCGACGGGGAGGGGAGCGCTGGAACGAGCCGGGTCTTTCCCTCCTCGCCTGGAGGTCCGTTTGACCTGCGGCGGCGGGATCGTGAAAATCAAGGGTTCGTGAGCTGTTCCAGCTGTTCCCTCGGCACCCTCGTGAACCCTGGCGGCAACTACGTCGGGGCGCGCCTGGCCGACGCGATGGACGGGAAGATGACGGTCGTCTTTGCCGGCGAGGTCGGGGTCCGGAAGGGCGAGCGGATCGTCGTCGACACGGAGGACGGGCCCGAGTACGCCGAGGTGGTGACCCTGACCCCGGTCCTGGCGAAGTCCTGCTCCCAGAAGAAGGCGAAGCGCCTCCTGCGCCTCGCCTCCGATTCCGAGTCGGCCGACTTCGCCGAACGTCTCGAGCTCCAGGACGAGGCCGCGCGCTTCGCCGCGCAGCGGATCGAGGAGCAGCGCCTGCCGGTCAGTCTCATCAAGTGCGCCGTGCCGTTCGACCGGAGGCGGATCACCGTCCTCTACTCCTCGGAGGAACGAGCGAACCTCCGCGACCTCTGCCGCGAGATGTCCGACCGTTTCCGGACCCGCGTCGAGGCGCGGATGGTCGGCGTGCGCGACGAGACGAAGATCGTCGGCGGGATCGGACCGTGCGGCCTCACCCTCTGCTGCTCCACCTGGCTGAGGGGCTTCCACCCGGTGACGATCCGGATGGCCAAGCTCCAGGGAATCACGCCGAACCCCTCCAAGCTCACCGGAATGTGCGGCCGCCTGAAGTGCTGCCTCGCCTACGAGCTGGAGGGCGGAATCGAGGCGGCCCGCAAGATGTCGAGCAAGGCCCACGACCGCAAGGACGGCGAGAAGAAGGGGCCCGCACCCCCGGCGGTCTGACCCGGAAGGCCGAGTCCTTCGGGTAGACTTCCCGAAAACGCCCACCTCGAGACGGCCTCCTATCTCGGGAAGGAGCCTGCATGGCATCGGTCCGCAAGCCACCCACTCCGGGTCCCTCTACGGGTGCCCCCGGTCCCGACAGCGAGCTGGGACCGCGGAAGCTGATTCGCCCATCGCTCTCCGAGGTGCGACGCGAGCCGTCCGGGACGCGCGGCGTGCGCAAGGGCGCTCCCCCGGACCAGACGAACGCCGAGTCGTTCTACTACCTCAAGCAGATGCAGGCCCGGACGGCCATCGTCGTCCGGCTCGTCGACGGCGAGGAGCTCCGCGGCTGGATCGAGTGGTACGACAAGGACGCCCTCAAGCTGAATCGCGAGAATGCTCCGAACCTCCTCCTCCAGAAGCACGCGATCAAGTATCTCTACAAGGAAGAGGAGGAGCGCCAGTTCCGGCGGCGTAAAGTGCGCGCGGAGCGTGGTCCTGCCGACGGAAACGAGGGCGGCTCGCCCCCGCCCGGCGGAGCGTCCCGCTGAACTGCCGTGTTCGTCAGGGGCCTGGAGCCCGGCACGTCGCGGCCGGGGGGCGCTAGACTTCGGGCATGAAGACCGAGAACCTCACGCGCGAAGCCCTGAAGAAATACGCTGCGGAAAACCGGGAGGCGTTCGAGGCCCTTCTGAAGGACTTCGTCGAGATCCCGAGCATCTCCGTCGACCCGACGAAGAAGGACGCGATCCG
>CALBDV010000353.1 GCA_937927565.1 uncultured Holophagales bacterium | reverse complement strand
GCAGGTGCTTTCGGGCCCGACGCTCGCCGAGATGCACCGGCCCCGCTTCGTCAACGCGAAGTGGACCGGCGGCCGCGGCCTCGGCTGGGGCGTATCGCGCCGCGACGGGCGCACGTACGTCTCGCACGGCGGCTGGATCGGCGGCCACCGGGCCGACCTGATCCTCGATCCCGAACGCGGCCTCGCCGCCGTCGCCCTGACGAATGCCGACGACGCCAGCCCCGGCTTCTTCGCCCGCCAGGCGCTCGCGGTCGTGGGCGGCGCCGTCGCCTCGTCCCGCACCGCGCCCGCCGCGGCGGCGCCCGCTCCTCCCGACCCCGGCTGGAGCCGCTACGTCGGCGTCTACACCGATCCGTGGGACTGGGAGATCGAGGTGCTCGTCCTCGACGGCAGCCTGGTCCTCTACGAGCACTCCTACCCGCCCGAGGACGCCGCGGAGGACGCGATCACCCGCCTCGTCCCCGCCGGCGAGCACACCTTCACTCTCCCCGACGGCGAGACCCTCCGCTTCGAGCTCGACGCGACGGGCAAGGTGACGAGGATGTACCGGCGGTCGGACTGGTACGTGCCCGTGGGGGACGCGAAGCGTTAGGGGAAGTCCCGGACCGCCCACTCGCGCACGCGCTCCTCGAGAAACGGAAAGAACGGGTTCCAGGTGAGTCGCATGAGCTGCTCGACGGGGACCGTGAGGAGCGCGCGCTCCCCGCGCGGCTGCAGCGTCCCGAGGCGAACCCGGAAGACGTTCCCGGGCGAGGGATCGTTGCCGTAGAGGGGGTCGTCGGGCGGAAAGGGGAGCGCGACGTGGGAGAGCGAATAGACCCCGTCGGGCCACGAGAGGCCGAGCGGCCGGACCTCGACGACATCCGTACCGGCTGCCGTCTGCTGCTCGGCGACATCGCGCGTGCCGGGGGCCGCGTTCGTGACGATGGAGAGGCGATAGGGACGTGACCGGACCGGGAGGAGCTCTTTCAGGCGGCTCTCCTCGCGCCGCCTGAGGAACGGACGGACGACCGCACTCCTGTTCACGTCGAAGACGACGAGCTCGCTGCCGTTCTCGCCGAGCCGGTCGTAGAGGTCGCGGATCGTGGAGTCGGTTTTCACGGTCGCGTCTGCGAGCGACACGAACGCGAGGATCGGCGGGAGGCCGCGGAGGGAGCCTTTCCGTGCCGCGCGGGCCATCTTCGTCCGGATCTCCTCGGTCAGCGCCGCGGTCTGCGTGGCGGCGTTCACCGGGAAGGAGACGTACTTGAAGGGGATGTACTCGGGCATGACGTCGAACCAGCGCGAGGTCTCGAAGTAGGGGAAGACGCCGAGGAGGCCGAGGATGCGGGCGAAGCCCGCGGCGCGCGCCACGCCGATCATCGGCGAGACGAGGACGAGGCGGTCGGGACGCGGGAGGTCAGCGCCGTCGAGGACGTCGAGGGCGTAGTCGACGGCGAGGGCGCCGCCGTTCGAGTAGCCGGCGATGTGGAACGGCGCGGCGTCCCCCGCGCGGGCCCGCACGTGGCGCGCCCCGACGCGGACGGCCGCCGCCCAGTCGCGCCAGGTCGATTCGGTGAGCGCGCCCGGGACGGTCCCGTGCCCCGGCATCCGGAGGGCGAGGGCGTAGAAGCCGAGGTCGCGATAGATCTCGGCGAGGCGCCGCATGCTGTAGGGCGCGTCGGTGAGGCCGTGGACGAGGAGGACTCCGCCGCGGATCCGCTCCGGAACGAGCTCGAACGTCCGGTTGCCGTCGCTGGGGAGCCTGGAGGGGGAGAGCGGCCCGTCGCTCCAGTAGCGATTCGCGGGCGCGCGGTCCTCCGGTTCGACCGCCGCCTCGACCCGCGTTCTCACCTCGCGGAAGACGATCTCCTCGCGCTCCAGGTACTGCGGCAGGGAGAAGGTCTCGTCGAGCTCCCGGGCGGTCACCTCCGAGTCGGGGACGACGGTCTGCCACGG
>CALBDV010000352.1 GCA_937927565.1 uncultured Holophagales bacterium | reverse complement strand
GCGGTACGTCAGGAGGTCGTCGACGAACGTCCCGCGCTCGGTCAGGAAGGCCGAGTACTGGATGCGGCCGTCGACGAGGACCGCGACGTCGTTGCAGGTGATCTTCTGGACCACCTCGAACGCCTTCGGGCCCCGCACGCGGATCTCGCCCATGTGCGAGACGTCGAAGAGGCCGGCCTTCGTCCGGACGGCCACGTGCTCGTCCACGAGGCCGGAGTACAGGACGGGCATCTCCCAGCCGCCGAACGGGACGAGCTTGCCGTGGAGAGCCTGGTGCGATTCGAACAGTGGAGTGCGCTTGAGGGAGGAGAGTTCTGGAGCGTTCATAGGCCCGGCCGGGCACGATACGGCTGCCGCGGGAGGTCGTCAACCGCGGGAGGGGCCGGCAGGGCAAAACCTCGATAGACTACCGTCCGCCCAATGACCGACACCTCCTCTCGCGACGTCTGCGTCCTCTCGGAAGGGCGGCTCCTCATTCCGCTCGACGAGGACGCTCCGATGACGGACGGGTCCGACGACGTCTACCTCCTCGCCGAGGGGGAGGTCGTCGCGAACGTCCTCACCCCTTTCGGCCCTCACCCGGTCGGCACACCACGGGCCCCGTCGTTCCTCTCGCTCCACGGCGCCCTCACGGGGGCCTACGATCTCTGCCGCTACGACCCTCGCTCCGGGGCCGGCATGTACGTTTACTCGGGGACCGAGGCCCGGCAGCACCTCTTCGACCCGTCGCCCCTCGGGGCCGCGTTCCGGCGGGTCGCGCTGGCGAGCGTGACGACGGCCCTGCGCGAGGTGAACTCCTCGCTCGTCCGGTTCTTCGACGACGTCGTGCCGGATCCGGGCTGGAAGCCGAGGCCCGCGTCCCCGGCAGCCGAAGCGCCCGCGGGCTCCCCGGCCGATCCGCGGCGCGTGCAGGATCTCTTCGAAGCCGCCGGCCTCGACCCGACGACCCTTCCCGACCTCGGTCTGACCGAGCGGCGGATCCCTGCGGGCAGCCGTCTCCTGGCTGCGGGCGAGACGGGAGAAGAGGCCTACGTCGTCGCCGAAGGCCGGTTGCGCATCTCCGTGAGGATCCCCGGCGTCGGCGAAGAGGCTCTCGCCTTCCTCGGCCCGGGCGAGGTCGTCGGCGAGATGGCCCTGGTGGACGATGCCCCGCGCTCGGCCGACGTCGTGGCCCAGGACGGGCCGGTCACCGTGTTCGCCCTGCCGCGGGACGTGTTCCGAAAGCTCCTGACCGAGGGAACGCCGGAAGGGGCGCCGCTCCTCGGCGGCATCGTCGTGGCCCTCGTCCGCCGGTTCGAGGAGTCGGTTCGCAAGGCGGCCACGTTCCGGGTCCTCTCCGGCCCCTTCTAGGCCGGACTCAGGGCTTCCGGAGCTTCTCCCGGACGATGGCTCGTTCCTTTCCCGTAGAGGGAGAGACGAGGACGCGGACCGTCCGGGGTTGGTAGCCGGGCGCCGTCAGGACGACGTCGTAGACCCCCTGCTCCCTGATTTGCATGTCCTGCGCCTGGAACCGCGACACCGGGCCCATGTCGTTTCCGTCCACGAACACGGTCGCGGACGGCGGCTCCACTTCGAGCCGGACCAGGCCGGTGGTCTGGTAGTCGGGACGCGAGACCTTGCCGCCGGGACCCGAGGGCCCGTCGGGCGACCCCTTCTCGAGCGTGCCCTCGATCTCGACGCGGTCTTTCGCGACGTTCGCTGCGACGACGACGTCGACGTTCAGGTCCCTGCGCTCGGGGTAGGCCAGCCGGATCCGATACCGCCCGTCGGACGCGAAGGTCAGCAGGGATCCGCCTCCGCCGTCATCCCAGTCGTCCGCAATCCCGATGTAGCGGCCGTTGAGGAAGACCCGGGCCTGGGAGGGCGACACGTTCATCTTCACGAACCGGCGGGTGATGTAGGTCTTGTCCGCGGGGATGACCGGTTTGGGCGTCGGTGTTTTCGTGGGAGGTGTCGTCGGAAGGGGAGTCGCGGTCTCCGTCGGCTTCGGCCGGGGCGTTCGGGTCGGCACGGGGGTTCGCCTGGAGGGCGGAGTCGTTTCGGTCACTGCCGGTGTGGCCGCAGGCTCCGGGACGGGGGTCGTTCCCGGCGCAATCGGGGGAGTGACGGGAGCAGCCCCGGTTGTCGGAACGGCGCCTGCGCCGGCCTCGGGAGTCGCGGTGGCGGTGGGAACGGGTGCGACGGCCGGGGGGGGCCCGCCCCGCCCGAAGAGACCCTGTGAGCGGAGGAAGAAGAAGCCGCCCACGACGATTCCCGCAAGGACGAGCCCTCCGGCGGCCGCGCCGGCCATCGCCGCCGGGCTGTGCTGCGAAGAGGTCGTCGAGGTCCTCCCGCCGGTCCTCGTCATTCGCCGCGACCCGGAGACGTCGGTCGGAGGTCCGCCGGATGCCCCGACCTGAGTGCCGGTGAGCCCCCGAGGGGCCGTCCCCGCCGGCATCTGGAGGGTCGGGGTGGCGATCGACGCGGCGGCCGCGGCCAGCTTTCGCGCTCGCCCGACCTTGCTCTCGGTGAGTCCCGAGGTCGACGCGAGAGGGGTGATCCCGATGATGGCGCGAAGGTCGTCCGCCAGCTCCATCGCGTCGCCGTAGCGCTGCTCGCGGTCCTTGGCGAGGCACTTCACGACGATCTCGGTGATCTCGGGAGGGAGCTCGCCGTTGTGCACGAGCGGGTCGTCGGGCTCGTTGTGGAGAATCTGGTAGACGAGCGTCGTCAGCGTGTCGGCCGGGAAGGGCTTCTTCAGCGTGAGCGTCTGGTAGAGGACGACACCGAGCGAGAAGATGTCGCTCCTCACGTCGAGCTTGTCGCCCCGAATCTGCTCGGGAGACATGTAGGCCGGCGAGCCGACCATCTGCCCGGTCGACGTCAGGTCGGTGTCTCCCGTCAGGAGCTTCCCGATCCCGAAGTCGGTCACCTTCGCGACCGAGGCCTCGGTGAGGAGGATGTTCGCCGGCTTCACGTCGCGGTGGATGACGCCGCGCTGGTGGGCGTGTGCGAGCGCGTCGGCCACCTCGGAGAGGATCCGGATCCGCTCGGGAATCGGGAACTCGAGGCCGTCGGTCAGGCGCTGGTTGAGGGCCCCTCCCGAGATGTACTCCATCGCGAGGTAGAGCACCCCTTCGTCCTCGCCGACGTCGAACACCGTGACGATGTTCGGGTGCTGCAGCCGCCCCGAGATCTTTGCCTCCTTCAGGAAGCGGGCCTTGGCCTCGGAGACGCTGAAGCTCTGCGACGGCCCGTCGAACCGGACGGTCTTCAGCGCGAGGGTCCGTTCGATCTGCGGGTCCCGCGCGAGGTAGACGACACCCATCGCCCCCTTCCCGAGGGGGCGCAGGATCTCGTAACGACCGATCCGGGAGGGATTCACGCCGATTCGGGAATTCTAGTCAGTTCGACCCGTTCTCGGTCGGGTCGATCTCGGCCGGGCCTTCGTCGGTCATGAGCGTCGCTTCGCCCTCGGTGGCCGAGGCGAAGTCGTCGTCGCGCTTCTCGAGGCTGGCGGACGCCTCCTCGAAGCGATCCGAAGGAACCGCGACCTCGATGGCGGCGAGGTCCTCGTCGGCCGGGACGGGGTTCTGCGAGAAGCTCTTGTCGATGATGCGGGTGGGGATCCCGCGGCTCTCGAGGAACCCGACGATGAAGCTGGCCTCGGACTCCGTCCCGACGGACGCGACCGCGCTCCAGTCCTGCCCAGTGGTTTCCTTCTGCTCGTCGCTCATGGCTCACCTCGTTCCGCGGACCCGGCCCGCGCCCTGTGCCTGGAGCTGTCCGGTTGCCGCGGCTCCAGTATCGCCCCTTCCGGGCGGGTGCGAACGGAAAGTTCCGGTGCGCCCCCGGGCCCGGGCCTGTCCGGGCTCGGGCCGCAGGCGCACCGTTCGTCAGAAGTCCGTCGACTCGAACGCCCGGGAGAGCTGCCTCATGACCGCGTTCGTCGCCAGCCCGGCGGCGGCGGCGGCGATCGCCTTTCCACGGTGCCGGCCGATCCAGAAACCCAGGGCGGCGGCACCGAGAAGGCACGGGACGGGGTACTTCCGGACGACGTCGAGCGCGACGTTCTGCAGATCGAGCCCCTGCTCGAACGCGAAAGGCGCCTCGGCCCCTCCGACGGGGCCGTCCGGCGACGCCCCGTGGGGGGCGGGCGGGCGGATCGTCGGTTCCGACATCAGTCGTCGCTCCGCCGGCGCAGCAGGAGCCCGAGCGCGAAGCCGACGCCGAGCGCGATGGCGAGCGACTTGCCGGGGTTCTGCCGTACGTAGTCGGTCGCCTTGTCGGTGACCTCGTCCCAGTCCGTGTTGCGGATCTTGTCCCGGAGTGCGCCCGCGCGGCTCTTCACTCCATCCGCGACCTCGCCCATCTTCTCCTTGACGCGCCCGCCGAACCCTTCACGGGCGGCGTCGATCTTCTCGTCGACCATCTTCGCGGCGTCGATCGTCTCGGCCATGTGGACCTCCCTTACCGTAGTCGGACCTCGATCTTCGCACGGCGGGCAGGCCCCTTCCACCGCGAACGGACGCCCCGGGGCTACGATGGAGGGAGGAGGACCCCGATGAAGATCGGCTTTCATGGCGCGGCTCGGACGGTGACCGGCTCGAAGTACCTCCTCACCCTCGACCACTACCGGCTCCTCGTCGACTGCGGCCTCTTCCAGGGCGGCTTCGAGATGCACCAGCGGAACTGGAGACCGCTCGCCTTCAGCCCCGCGTCCGTGGACGACGTCCTCTTCACCCACGCGCACATCGACCACACCGGCTACTTCCCCCGCCTGGCCGCCGACGGCTTCACGGGGCGGGCCCTCGCAACCCCTCCGACGAAGGCCCTCCTCGGGGTCCTCCTCCCCGATTCCGGCGGCCTGCAGGAAGAGGAGGCCCGCTTCGCCAACAAGAAGGGGTTCTCCCGGCACCAGCCGGCGAAGGCCCTCTACACCGAGGACGACGCGAACCGGTCGCTCCGGCTCCTTCATCGCATGGAGTTCGACCAGGAGACGCCGCTCCACAAGGGGCTGAAGGTCAAGCTCCACCGGGCGGGGCACATCCTGGGGGCCTCCTTCGCCGAGATCCGCTACCGCGACCCGGAGGACGACTGGAAGACCGTCGTCTTCTCCGGCGACCTGGGGCGCCGGGCCGTCCCGATCCT
>CALBDV010000351.1 GCA_937927565.1 uncultured Holophagales bacterium | reverse complement strand
CCCGGACTATACGTTCGAGGGCCCGGCGACCGTAGACTCGGAGCGATGGCCGAAGCGCGGTTCTTCCGATCGCTGACGAAGCTGCACCTGCGGGAGCTGGCGCGGCCGAAGGCCGACCGGGGCCTGCGTCGCGCATTCGACGGGGCGGTCTCCGTAGCGCTCCGGCTCCTCGCCCTCCTCGCGGTCGGTGCCCTCGTCCTCGAGCACGGGTTCGTGCTGGATCCCGAGATGGAGGCCTTCGTCCGGCTGCTCCTCGAGCTCGTCCTCGGAACCTTCGTCGTGCTGGGAATGATCAGGTTGCTGACGAGGGACGACCGCCGGGCCTTCCTCCGTGCGCACCGGATCGACGTCCTCGTCTGGGTCGTCGTCCTGCTCGGTTTCCTGGGCCGGCGCGGCGGCATCGCGTCGCCCGTAGTCCTTTTCGGGCTCGATCCGGACGACTTCGCCGGTGCCTGGCTCGTCGCTACGCAGGCGTTTCTCGTCGTCTCGCTTCTCCTGGGAACCGTGCGGGACAGCCGGAGATTCGTCGGGCAGGTCGTCCAGCCGCACCTCGTCATCCTCGCGAGCTTCCTCCTCCTGATCGTCGCCGGGACCGGCCTGCTCCTCCTCCCTCGGGCAACCCTCGGCGGCGGGCTCACCGTCGTGGACGCCCTCTTCACCTCGGCGAGTGCCGCCTCGGTGACCGGGCTGACGGTCGTCGACACGCGGACGGCTTTCACGCCGTTCGGGCACGCAATCCTCCTCGTTCTCATCCAGGCCGGCGGTCTCGGGATCATGACGCTCACGACGTTCTTCGCGTTCGCCTTCACGGGAGGCACGCTCCGGCAGTACGCGAGCCTCCAGTCCCTCGTGGGCGAGCAGAGCCTCGGCCGCATCCGCGCGACGCTCGCGCAGATCGCGCTCGTGACGTTCGGTTTCGAGGCGGCGGGAGCCGCCATCCTGTACAGGCACCTGCCGGAAGCTCTGGTCCCCGAGGGGGGGCGTCTCTTCTCGGCCGTCTTCCACAGCGTCTCGGCCTTCTGCAACGCCGGCTTCGCGCTCCACGGGATGAACCTGGCGGCGCCCGGGCTGGGGGAGAACGTCGTCGTCCAGTCGACGATCATGGTCCTCGTCGTGGCGGGAGGGCTCGGCTTCCCTGTCCTCGCGGCGATCGGAGGGCTCGTCTCCCGGCGGCGCCGGAGGGCAGGCCTGCACGTCGAGATGGTCCTCACCGTCACGGGCCTCCTCCTCGTCCTCGGGACGGCGGGGCTCCTCCTCCTGGACCCCGCGGGCGGGGCCCTCGGCGAAACCTGGGGGGAGAGGCTCCTGTCGGCGCTCTTTCACTCGGTCTCGGCGAGGACGGCGGGATTCAACACGGTCGACATCGCCGGGCTGGCCCCGGCCGCGCTCTTCGTCATCCTTCTCCTCATGTGGATCGGCGGGTCGCCCGCCTCGACCGCGGGAGGCGTGAAGACGACGACCGTGGCCGTCGCGCTCCTGACCGTCCTGTCGATCGCCGGGGGGAAAGGAAGGGTCGAGCTCTATCGGCGTCGCCTGGGCGACGCGTCCATCCAGCGGGCCTTCTCCACCGTGATCGTGTCGGTCTTCCTCCTGTCCGTCTCCGTCCTGGCGCTTCTCGCGTTCGAGAAGAAGCCGCCTCTCGACCTCGCCTTCGAGGCCGTTTCGGCGCTCTCGACGGTCGGGCTGTCCACCGGCATCACTCCCTCGCTGGGGACGCCGTCCAAGCTGCTCCTGTCGGGCCTCATGCTCGCCGGGCGCGTCGGGCTCCTCGGCTGCGTCCTGGCCGTCACCCCGCGCCGGAGGGATGCGCGGCACGAGTACGCCCGAGAGGACGTGCTGGTAACGTAGGGTCATGTCGCGACAGTTCGCCGTCATCGGCCTCGGCAACTTCGGGTCCCAGCTCGCCGTCGAGCTGACCCGGCGGGGAGCGGAAGTCCTCGCGATCGACGAGCGCGAGGAGGCGGTCGACGACCTCCGCGACCTCGTCACCCACACGGTCCGCCTCGATGCGACCGACGACAAGGCGCTTTCAGAGCAGCGGATCTCCGAGATGGACGCCGTCGTCGTCAGCTTCGGCTCCCACTTCGAGACGGCCCTTCTGACCGTCTCCGTCCTGAAGCAGATCGGCGTGAAGCGGCTCATCGTCCGCGCGATGACCGCGCGTCACGAGAAGATCCTCGAGGCTCTCGGCGTCGACGAAGTCGTCCTCCCGGTCACCGAGACGGTCGCGAGGCTCGCCGGGAGCCTCATGGTCGAAGGGCTCTACGATTCCTTCGCCCTCTCGGCGGACTTCGCCGTCGGCGAGGTGGGCGTCCCGGAGGAGCTGCTCGGGAGGAAGGTGGGGGAGATCGATTTCACGGGTGATTTCGGCGTGTCGCTCGTGACGATTCGCCGGATCGTTCCCGAGACGAGGATCCTCGGCCTCGGGACGCGAATGGTGGAGAGGATCCTCGGAATCCCCTCGCCCGCGACGCCTCTCGAGCGGGGAGACACGCTCGTCGTCTTCGGGTCGAAGAAGGCGCTCGAGAAGCTCGCGGGGAGGAGCCGGGAGGGCTGAACGCCCGGAGGCGGCGAGCCGCGAGAGTCCGGCCCGCTCAGAACCAGACGGAGAGGGTCAGGCGTGCGATCAGGTCGTCGTCGGGCGCGGGCAGCCCGTCGGTCTCGCGGTAGGCGACGTACTCGAGGTTCGGGACCACGCTGACCGCCCGGTGGACCCGGTAGTCCAGCCCGACGAGGAAGAGGTCGAACTCCGTGTCCTCGGCCAGGCCGAGGTACGGGATGTCGCCCGCGTCGGGAATGCCGTCGAAGGCGCGATCGACCCGGGCGAGAACGCTCACCTTCTTCCCGAGGTCCCACACGCCGAAAAGGGATGCGACGGACACGGTGCGGTCCGGACCCCCCGCCGCGTCCCGCTCCTGCGTCGCGTACTCGACGCCGTAGCGGCTCCTGGCGCCCCGGAATCCGGCGAACGCGTGAAAGGTGCTTCGGTCCGCCGATTCCGGGCGATCCTCCGTGTCGGCGTAGACCTCCACGACGAGCTCTTTCGTCGCCTGGAACGACACGGAGAGCATTGCCTTCTTGCCCTCGTTGGTCTCGCCCCCCTCGCCGGCGCCGTTGCCCAGCATCGCGTGCCAGGAGAGCCTGCCGACCGCCGCCCTCCCTTTCCAGGCGACGCCAAAGTCGCGCGAGCTGCCCAGGCGGTAGAGGTCGAGCGGTGTCTTCTCGACGGCGCGGTAGCCCCAGAAGTTCTCGGCGCGCTCGAAGGTGGGCGAGGGCGAGATGCCGAGGACGAGCTCGTGGGCACCGGCCTTCCAGGCGACCCAGGCGTCCTTGACGAACGGCGTCATCTTCGAGCTGCTCTCGAAGTCGCCGGGACTGTTGACCTCCAGCCGGAATCGCGCCGACCACTTCGGGGCGAGGTCGGCGTCAATGGTCAGGTAGCCACGGCGCAGCCAGAAGCCCCACTGGCCGTCGATGTCCGGGTCGTGGTGGGCGGCGACGGCGTACGCGTCGCCGAAGAGGAGGCCGTTGATCTCAACCTTCTCGTACCACGGCTTCTCCGCCGGCTTCGACGTCGCCGGCGCCACAGCAGGCACCTCCGCGGGTGTCGGCGCCTGCGCCGCGAGCGGCTGGGCGAGGATCAGCACGGTGGCGAGCAGGAGAGAATCGCGGACGGACGGTGATGCCATGGAGAGGACATTCTCTTTCAGATCCAGGCGGGCCGCGCTCGCGCTTTCGGGTGCAATCGCTCTGGGAGCCGCTGCTGCGTGCGGATCCCGGGGCGGGGAGCGGGCGGAACCGCCGGCCCCGGCGCCGGCTTCGGCGGCTCCATCCGCTCCGGAAGCCCTGCCGGCTGTCCCTGCGCCCGCAGTCGCGGGATTCGATCGCCTCGAGGGCCGATGGCTCCGCCCGGACGGCGGCTACGTCCTCGAAGTCCGTTCCGTCTCGCCCGAGGGGAAGGTCGATGCGGCCTACCTGAATCCGCGACCCGTCCGGATTGCCCGCGCCGAGGCGCTCCGGGAGGGCGGCGTCCTCACGCTCTTCGTCGAGCTGAGAGACGTGAACTACCCCGGCAGCACCTACAAGCTGGTCTACGACCCCGGGCGTGACGTCCTCGGGGGGCTCTACTTCCAGGCGGTGCAGCAACAGACGTTCGACGTCGAGTTCGTCAGGCGTTGAGCCTGGCTGGCCTGCGCCCGGGAACGCCCCCGGGGTGATTCCTCTGGCGAAGCCTGGTCGAGCGTTCCTGGGCTATCGTGGCCGACGTGGGGCAGGGCCGTTCTGAACCGGAGTCCGGGGCGACGCCCTCGAGGGGACTCAGGGCGCGCCTCGAGCACCTCCTGGACGTCCCGGCGACCGACGCCGAGCGGGCCCGCACGGTCGTCGGGACCTTCGTTCTCCACCTCCGTCCCGTACGTGTCCCCGAGGCGACGATCCGCTTCACGCACACGTTCGGCCTCGGCGGGGCGTCGCTCGTTCTCCTCTCGATCCTCGCCCTCACCGGGTCGCTCCTGATGCTCGGCTACACGCCGGTGCCGGGCGACGCCTACGCGTCGATCGAGCGGCTCCAGGGAGAGGTCGTTTTCGGGTCGTTCGTGCGCGCCGTCCACCACTGGAGCGCGAATCTCCTCGTCCTCGTTGCCGGCATCCACATGCTCCGGGTCTTCTTCACCGGCGGGTTTCTCGACGGGCGCGAGCTGAACTGGGTCGTCGGCATCATCCTGTTCGCGGCGATCGCGGCCTCGGCTTTCACCGGATACCTTCTCCCGTGGGACCAGCTGGCCTACTGGGCGGTCACGATCGTCACGGGGATGGCGGCCTACGTTCCGGTGGCTGGGCCGGCGCTCGCGAGCCTCCTGCGCGGCGGCGAGGAGATCGGCCCGGCGACGCTCGGGACGTACTTCGCGCTCCATACGCAGTGGCTTCCGGTGCTCCTCTTCGCCGGCGCGGGGTTCCACTTCTGGCGCGTGCGGAAGGCGGGGGGGGTGATCGTCCCGCCGGATGCCGTCCGTGACGAGAAGGGAAAGCCGGCGCAGGCCCTCTTCCTGCCGCATCTGCTCTGGCGGGAAACGGCCGTAGCGCTCGTCCTCCTCGCCGCGGTGTCGCTCTTTTCGGCCGTCGTCAGGGCCCCGCTCGGGCCAGCCGCCAACCCGGGCCTCTCGTTGAATCCCGCGAAGGCGCCCTGGTACTTCCTCGGTTTCCAGGAGCTTCTCGTCCACCTCCACCCGCTCTTCGCCGTCGTCGTCGTGCCGCTGCTGGGGGCGACCGCTCTCGTCGCCCTGCCGTACCTCGGATTCCCGAAGGGCGAGCCGCGCGGCGCGTGGTTTCTCTCGGAGACCGGCCGGCGGACGGCACTGCTCGCGGCCCTGGCCGCTCTCGTGGCGACACCCGTCCTCGTCCTCGCCGACGCGGCGATCCTCGGCGTGTCGGGACCTCCGTCGGGGGGCGCCGCGATCCTGACCCGCGGGGTCCTCCCGACGGCGGCCCTCCTCGCGGCGTGCGCCGCGTCGTTCCGGATCGTGCGCTCGCGGTTCGGGGCCTCGCGCCTCGAGGCGACGCAGGCCCTCTTCGTCTTCCTCGCGGTCGCCTTCGCCGTCCTGACCGCGACGGGAATCTGGTTCCGCGGGGCGGGAATGAGGCTGGTGTGGCCGTGGAACGCGTGAAGCCGCCTGCGGAGGAAGCGGTGCCGCCGCAGCGGCGTTCGTTTCTCAGGCTCGCCTGGGTCGGTCTCGGCGCCGCGGCACTCGGCGAGGCGGCGTGGATCGTCGCCTCGTTCCTGAGGCCCCGGAAGGAGGTGCCGAAGGACGCGGCGAGCCTCGTCGTCGCCGGGCCGACGGAGGCCTTCGCGCCCGGCTCGGTCACGGCCTTTCCCGCCGGGAAGTTCTACCTCGTGAGGCTCGCGGACGGTGGCTTCCTCGCCCTCCATCGGCAGTGCACGCACCTCGGCTGCAGCGTCCCGTGGGACGAGGCTTCCGGCCGGTTCGCGTGCCCCTGCCACGCCTCCGCGTTCGACCTGCGCGGAGAGGTCCTCGCCCCGCCGGCCCCGCGTCCGCTCGACCTCTTCGCGGTCCGCGTCGAGAACGGCATCGTCAAGGTGGACGTCTCGGCGCCGGTCCGGCGTACCTCGTTCGACGCGTCCCAGGTGACGCGAGGCTGAAGCGCGATGGAGAGGGACTGACGCGGTGATCGACGCCCTCGCGCGCTGGAGACTCACGGCGCTCGTCGCCGCGGGCCTCGTCGTCGCCTCGTGCCCCCTTCACCTCGCCCGCGAGGCGCTGCGCAGCCCCGCCCCGAAGAGCGCCGTCTCGGCCGAGGCGACCTTCGTGGGCCGCAGGGAGTGCGCCCGCTGCCACGAAAAGGCGACGAAGGCCTGGACCGGCTCGCACCACGATCAGGCGATGACCGAGGCGACCGAGGCGACGGTGAGGGGCGACTTCTCCGACGTCGTCTTCGAGGGCGACGGGATGAAGGCTCGCTTCTTCCGCGAGGGAGGGAGGTTCCTCATCGAAACGGATGGTCCGGATGAGAAGCCGGGGGCGCCCGCAGGTGCTGTGGTGCCGAAGGTCTTCGAAGTCGCCTACACCTTCGGCTGGCACCCGCTCCAGCAGTACCTGATCCGCTTTCCCGGAGGGCGGATGCAGGCGTTCTCCGTGGCCTGGGACGTCCCCGGCAAGAGATGGTTCTTCCTCTACCCGGGAAAGAAGATCCCGCCGTCCGACTGGCTGCACTGGACGCGCAACGCCCAGAACTGGAACGGCATGTGCGCCGAGTGCCACTCCACGAACCTCGTGAAGGGGTTCGACCCGAGGACGAACACGTACGACACCACGTGGTCGGAGGTGGACGTGAGCTGCGAGGCCTGCCACGGTCCCGGCTCGCGGCACGTGGCGTGGGCCGACGTCCCGCCGATGGGGCGGGCGCGGATCGAGAACTTCGGCCTCGTCATGAAGACCTCGGGCATCACGAACCGAGAGCTCGTCGAGCTCTGCGCGCCGTGCCACTCGCGCCGGACGGAGCTGGGCGATTACGACCACCGCCGTTCCGAGCTCCTCGACAACCACCTCCCGGTCCTCCTCTCCGAGGGGACGTACCACCCGGACGGCCAGATCCTCGACGAGGTGTTCGAGTACGGCTCGTTCGTCCAGAGCAAGATGTTCCGGATGGGGGTCCGCTGCACGGACTGTCACGACGCGCACACCCTGAAGCTCAGGAAGGAAGGGAACGGCGTCTGCCTTCAGTGCCACCCGGGGACGACCTACGACGACGCGCGCCACCACTTTCACGAGAAGGAGTGGAAGGGCAGGCCGAGCGACGGGGCGCTCTGCGTTTCGTGCCACATGCCCAGGTCGCCGTTCATGGTCGTCCACCTGCGGGCCGACCACAGCATCCGGGTCCCGCGGCCCGACCTGACGAAAGACCTCGGCGTGCCGAACGCGTGCAGCCAGGCGGGCTGCCACGCCGACAAGCCGCTTTCGTGGTCGGCGAATGCCTATGACAAGTGGTACGGCACGGCGCGCAAGCCGCACTACGGGACGGTCCTGGCGGCGGGGCGGAAGGCGGACCCGTCGGCGAAGGGTGCCGCCTCCGTCAGGTCGGAGCTCCTCCGCCTCGTGGGCGACCCGCTCACGCCGACGCTCGCGAGAGCGACGGCCCTCTCGCTCCTCGGCCGCCTCGAGGGGACGGACGTCACCGCTGCCTTCCGTCGCGCACTCCTCGACGACGAGCCGCTGCTGCGGCGCACCGCCGTGTCCGAGGCGCCGATCGCGGATCCGGCCGAGCGCGTCGCGCGGCTCGCTCCTCTTCTCGCGGACCCCTTCCGGGCCGTCCGCCTCGAGGCCGCCGCGTCGCTCGCCGGGACGTCGCCGGCGCTCCTGAAGCCTTACCAGCAGGAGGCGCTCGCCACAGCTCTCGCCGACTACGTCAAGGCGATGGAATACTCCCTCGACTTCTCGTACGCGGGGCACAACCTCGGGCTCGTCTACGAGAAGCAGAACGACCCGGCGCGGGCCGAGGAAGCCTACCGGAGGGCGATCGCCGTCGACGACCTCTGGGCCCCGCCGAAGGCGAACCTGGCGCTCCTCCTCGCCCGGCAGGGAAGGAACGACGAGGCGGAGAAGCTCCTTCGTGAAGCTCTCGCCGCAAGCCCGGGCGAGGCCCAGATCGCCTACTCGCTCGGCCTCCTCCTGGCGGAGGCGGGGAAGATGGAGGAAGCGGCGACACTCCTCGCGCGCGCCGCGGATGGCCTGCCGTCGAATGCCCGGGCCGCCTACAACGCCGGGCTCGCTCTTTCTCGCGCCGGGCGCGACGCCCAGGCGGAGAGAATGCTGCGTCGTGCAATCGAGATCGATCCGTCGAGCTACGACTTCCTTTTCGCCCTCGCGGACTTCCTCCTCCGCAAGGGGAGGCTCGCCGAGGTGGGCTCCCTCGCGGACCGGATGGCCGCGATCGACCCCGCTCGCCCGGAGGCGAGGCAGCTCAGAGGGCTCCTGATTCGGCCGCCGACGTGAGGCGGACGAAGCGCTCCGAGCGCACCCGGGCGAGAAGCGGTCTGAACGAGCTGGTCTGCGGGTAGCGCAGCGTCATCGCTGCCACCGGTCGCCGGCTCGAGGAGCTCTTCGGGACCTCGCCCGACTTCTGGCGTCAGCGCGTTCCGGGCAGCGGGTCGCGCCACCGGAGGCCCGGGAACCGGCCGAAGTCGGTGTCGTTGCCGTGGATCTCGCACTGGTGCTCGATTGCGATGGCGGCCAGGTGCGCACCCGTCGTGAGGTTGCCACCGACGCCGAGCCCCGCGAGCCCGCGGCGCAGCACGGTGTTCAGGGAGGCCTTGAACGACATCCGGCTTCGTTGGGCGAACTCCTCGAGGCTGGCGGCGACGTCGGGCTCCAGGGTGACCGTCGTTCTCATGAAGGCCTCATGATGAGCAGCGAAATTGCCGTCAAGATGCACTCTCGTCGCCGGTCGGGGCCGCCGGGCGATCCGTGCCTCAGAACTGGTACGTGAGACCCCAGAGGAGATGGAACGAGGAGATGCCGAGCTCGCCGGAGACGGACGGCGCCAGGCTCGACGAAGACAGGACGACCTGCTGGTCCCCCCATTCGTAGACCACTCCGATCGACCCGGAGAGGTGGGCCCAGTTGAGCGTGACGCCCGTCGACACTCCGGACAGGTCGACCACCTCGAAGACGGAATCGTCGCCGACCGGCGACTGCGACGTGAAGAACCCGAGATGGAGGGAGGTCTTCTTCGTGAGGTCCCAGCGGCCACCGATCGCCACGTTCGCCACGGCCTTCCGCTCGTCGTACGCCGGCGCGAAGGTCGCCGTTCCCGTCCGGCTCGAGCCCGACGAGGCCTCCGTCCAGACTCCGGGAACGGTGCTGGAGAACATCTCGTACTTCGACGTCCCGGCGTAGTACTTCACGTCGGCTTCCACCTCGCCCCGCGCGAAGCGCCACGAGAGGCCGAGGCTCAACCGGGTCTGGTGCTTCACCGTGAACTCCGCCTCCGGGTCGCGGAACCAGACCGTCCTGAAGCCGCCGCCCGTCGCCGTCGTTTCCTCGGCGATCAGGCTCGTCGCCCCCCCGACGTGGAGGCCCGGCGCCGACGCGACGAGGCCGAGCGTGACCGCCCTCGAGAGGTCCCACTGGAGGCCCGCCGTGAGGAGGATGTCGTAGCTCGTTCCGTCGGCGCGAAACGTCCTCTGGGCGAGGGCGGCGCCGCCCGAGTCCATTCCCTGGATGCCGGAGGTCTGGTTGTTCGACAGCGTGAGGAACGACAGGCCGAGGGAGCCGCCGATGCGGATGTCGGGTCGGAGGGCGTAACCGACCGCGATCGTCGGGAGGACGTCGGCATAGGAGCCGTCCGTGGAATAGATCATCCCCGCGCCGGTGTACCCGGTTCCCATGACGCCGCTCAGCTGCAGCGTCGGCTTCCAGGAGACCGGTGTGGGGATGGCGAATCCCAGGCTCAGCTTCTCGTTCTTCAGGACCTCCCCGCCGACGACGAAGCCGAACAGCCTGCCATTGGTGCTCATGCGCGAACCCGTGTCCGCAATGTCCCCGACCTCGCCCGAGTAGAACGTCCACTCGTAGGCGGCCGACGCCGCGCTGACCGAGCTCTTCATCGAGTGCGCGAGGCCGGCGGGGTTGTAGAAGACGGAGCCGACGCCGCTGGCCCGGGCCGCGAAGGCACCGGCTTCGCTCCCCTCGATCTGGCCGGCCGGGTTTCGCCCCTCGTTCGGCGCGATGAAGAGAGTCGGCGCGGAGATGCTCACGGTCTGGGCCGTGACGGGAAGCGCGGCCAGCGCAAGGAGCAATGTCCAACGAGGCATCGGGCTCCTCCTCGGCCGGGGCGGTTCGGGCGACGCTCGAGTGGTCCATCCGTGAGCGCTGCCGGCCTGGCATCACTTTACCCCGCAACCGATGCCTTCCACGCAGGCCACGAGGCCCTTCTCGCAATGGTCGGCCCGGGCCCGGGCAGTGGCCGGCACCGCGTGCCGATCCTGCTGCCGGGCCGCGAAGGACTGCGGGTTCCCTCGGGATTCTGCGAGGAGATTCCTCGCTGTTCGGGAGCTAAACTCGGAAACCCGAGCGGACGCTCGAGAAGCACGGAGAACCCCGATGAGACACCTGCGAGTGGCCCTTCTTGTCGCCCTGATCGCCTCCCCCGCATTCGGCCAGTCCGCGGCGGACAGGGCCCCCGCCCGGCCCCGCCTCGGCCTCGTCCTGTCGGGCGGCGGCGCCCGCGGCGCGGCTCACGTCGGCGTCCTGAAGGTCCTGGAGGAGATCCACGTCCCCGTCGACCTCATCGCCGGGGCCAGCATGGGCTCGATCGTCGGCGGGCTCTACGCGACCGGAATGTCCCCCCAGGAGATGGAGGACGCCCTCGCCACGATGGACTGGGACGGAGCCTTCAACGACAGCGTACCCAGAAAGGAAATGCCGTTCCGGCGGAAGTTCGACGAGTCGTCGTTCCTCACGAAGCTCACGGTCGGCATCCAGGATGGGCACGTTGCGATGCCGACGGGCCTCGTGGAGGGGCAGAAGCTGAACTTCATCCTCCGGCAGCTCACCCTTCCCTCGGCGCTCGTCGACGACTTCGACAAGCTCTCGATTCCGTTCCGCGCCACCGTCACCGACGTCGCGAGCGGGGATGGAATCGTCCTCTCCCACGGCAACGTCGCCGATGCCATGCGGGCGAGCATGGCGTTCCCCGGGCTCTTCGCCCCGGTCGAGCTGGAGGGCCGCCTCCTCGTGGACGGGGGCGTCGCCGAGAACTTCCCCGTGAAGTCGGCCCGCAAGGCCGGAGCCGAGGTCCTCGTGGCGGTCAACATCGGGACGCCGCCGAAGGGCAAGGAGACGCTCACGAGCCTCACGAAGATCATCAACCAGGTGACGAGCGCCGCGACCGCGCGAAACGTGAAGGAGGCGAAGGAGGCGATCGGGCCTCAGGACGTCTTCATCGAGCCGGACCTCGGCGACATCTCGTTCATCGACTTCAAGCGGGTCCGCGACGCCGTGGCGGCGGGCGAGAAGGCGGCGCGCGCGCAGGTCGAAGAGCTGAGGAAGTTCTCCGTTCCCGAGGCCGAGTACCGCGCCTGGCGCGAGCGGACCCGACGCAAGCCCTACAAGCCGTTTGAGATTTCCTCGATCGAGCTCGTCAACCCGTCTCCGGTCTCGAACGAGATCATCCTGTCGCACATGAAGACGAAGCCCGGGCCGCTCGACATGAAGCTCCTCGAAGAGGACCTGTCGAGCATCAACTCGATCGGCGAGTTCGATCTCATCGACTTCCGGATCGTCCCGCGCGACGCCGGCAACGTTCTCCAGATCGTCATCAAGGACCGGGCGTGGGGGAGGACCTCGGCCCGGTTCGGCATCAACCTGAACTCCGACTTCAAGGGGAACAACGGCTTCGAGCTCCTCGCCTCGGTCTCCCGCACGCAGGTGAACCGCCTCGGAGCGGAGTGGCGCGTCATCGCGGGAGTCGGGGAGATCACGACGATCTTCGGCGAGTTCTTCCAGCCGGTGAAGGTCTCGTCGCCGTTCTTCGTTTCCGGCATCGCCAGCTGGCAGAGGCAGACGCCCCTGGTGCCGGTCGAAGGGCTCGGCACCGTGGGGGTCCAGGAGAAGCAGTACCTGTGGGGCGCCGTAGCCGGCGTCGGGGACGGGAGGTTCTGGGAAATGCGGGCCGGCGCCCAGCTGGGGCATCTGTGGACCGACCCGACCACGAGCGAAGCCCTGCAGCCCGAGAGCGTCGATCGCGGCGCCGTCGTGGCGAGGCTGACGGTGGACAGCCGTGACAACGTCCCGTTCCCGAGCAAGGGCGCCGCCCTGCGCGTCGCGATGGACTGGGAGACCCCGGCCCTGGGGGCGGACGGGAGCACGCGGCGGTTGTACGGCATCGGCATGGCCGCGTTCTCCAGCGGCAAGAACGTCTTCCAGGTGCTGGCAACCGGGGGCAGCCCGGTGAAGACCGACCTGCCGTACTACGACGGGTTCAAGCTGGGAGGTTTCCGCAGGCTCTCCGGCTACACGAGCGACGAGCTGTACGGGCCGTACATGGCCTTCGGCTCGGTGACGTACCTTCGCGAGATCAACCGCTTCAAGACCTCGATCATCGGCGGTGCCTACTACCTCGGCGTGTCGCTCGAGGCCGGCAACGTCTGGAGGATCGGCTCGGACGTGAGCCTCTCGGACCTGCGGTATGCCGGCTCGGCGTTCATCGGGATCGACAGCCCGCTGGGCCCGGTCTACGTCGCGTACGGAAGGGCGGAAGGGGGGCGATCCGCCCTCACGTTCCAGCTCGGCGTGGCGTTCTGAGCACGGGCCCGGGGTTCATGAACCGCTCCGGTGGTGCGGCGGCGCCTTGGCGCCGTCCGCTGCAACCGGATGTCCGCTGGCCGGGTCTTCACTCGACCGGTTCGATCTCGACGGGAAGCCAGGTCTCGTCGAACCCGGGTTCGAGCGGACCGTAGAGTCCGAAGATCGCGTTCCAGCCCTCTACAGGGATGGTCCGGAGGAAGTTCCGGGCGCCCGTCGGCCGTTCGGGGGCGGGCTGCTGCCTTTCTGGTCGAGCTCGCCCTGATGCTGTGGTTGGCGGCCCGGAGGGCCCGGAAAAGGGTACTGAGGAGTCCTCGCCTCAGAAGTAGCGTCTCCAGTCGAAGAGAAGACGGACGTAGCCGTAGTAGCTCGTCTTCAGGTCCGGCGCGGGGGCGCCGGGGGGGTAGAGCGCCGTGACCTTGGTCGGGACGTCGGCCCCGGCCCCGATCTGGAACAGGAGTGCCGACGTCTGGTGCTCGGAAAAGTCGCGGAACGGACGGATCTCGACGACGGGCACCTCGAGGTCGATCGACCGGAGCGAGACGGGAACGAGCGTCTGCGCTCCGGATTCCCCTGTCGTCAGCGCCAGGAACTGGTCTTCGCCACCCATGTAGCCGTAGAAGGTGGCGCCCACCTCGCGGCCCAGGCAGAACTGGACGCGTCCCATGAACGTGGAGAACCCCGCCTGCCAGGGGATCAGGCCGCCGTTCCCGGCCGCCACGCCCATCTTCTCGAGCGTGTGTGGCGCGGTGAAGGCGAGGAGCGGTGCGGCGACGAGGAGGTCGCCCGGGATGAGCCAGAAGGGGGCGCGCAGGCGGGTCGAGATCCCATTGCGGGCGGGCAGCTGGGGGAAGAGCGACTGGACGTTCTCGGAATACGTACATCCCTCGCAGGAGCTCTTCTGCTTCGCCTGGTACGAGACCCCGACCTGGAGGAAGACCTGCCCGTCGCCCATGTCGCCGAGGAGGGCCTCGAGGCCGAGCCCGACCTTCGCCGCGAGGTCCACCGAGCCGACCGTTCGGGAGGAGCCCGTCTCCGACTCGAGCCCGCCGCTCGCCCAGGCGCCGCGCAGGCCGCTCGACAGGCCGATGAAGGGCCCGACCTCGGCGCGGAAGCGCGGCAGCGATGCGTCCTTCCCCCGGCCGGCGACCGGGATGGCGGAGAGGATCGACCGCAGGGGTTCGAAAAGGCCCTCCGGGGGAGTGGGGAACGCGGGCATCTCCGTCGAGGTGCAGGTGTCGAAGGCGGACACTCCCTCCGCGGGCGAACGCGGGATCTCCGCGGACAGCCGCGCCAGGTCGCTGTCCGGCTGGAGTGCCGCGAGGACCTGAGCGAGGCTCTCGCTCACGCTCTGTGCAGCCCGGTCCCGGTCTTCCTTCCGCATCCGCGCGTCGCCGTAGAGGACGATCGGCTGCCCACCCCAGGTGCGCGTGTCGATACCGTGCTCGTTGTAGTAGTCGTGCGTCCCCTTGCGCGTTGCCACGTTGCCCCAGCACCCTGCCACGTGGCCCGAGGCAAAGGCGTCCTCCAGGAAGTGGAGGCCGTACGCCTCGAGGGCGAGTGCCGTCCGCGCGAGCGCGGGACGGTCGGCCGGGGCGACGCGCCCCGATCCGAGCTCTGCGGCCAGCCGGAGCGCGGCGAGGTGGGCCCTCATCCACGTCCCGATCGCGTTCAGCTCGGCCCCGTTCCGCGTGCTCTGTCTCAGGTACTCGAGGCCGTCATCGGACGTCCGCGCGAGAAGGAAGTGGACGTTGTTGGCACCGGCCCGCGAGGCGTACTCCTTGTCGGCTCGTGCGAGCTCGAGGTCCGACCGGACGAGCCGGTTCCGGAGCTGGATGGGATCCCTCGCCGTCGCGATGGCGACCTCGAGGCGGGAACAGACGCCCGCCACCTTCACGATCCAGTCGCTTTCGAGGACCGTCCCGAGCATCTGGTCCGCCGAGCAGGAGTGGTCACCGCTGATCGCCGGCCAGGCGGCCCAGTCGATGCAGGTGGGCTTCGGTCCCTGGTCTTCGGCCCACGGGACGGGGCAGAGACGCTCCTCGTGGCCCTGCCGCGCCTCGGCCCAGAGCCCGTCGAGCGCCTCGCGCTCGGCGGGGTTCAGGTTCGCCACGGCCTTCCCCGTGATCGCCCGGTGCTCCGGGTAGATCCAGGCATGCGCCGGAGAGGCGGACAGGAGGGAAAACAGGAGAAGGGCTGCGCAGGCAGGTCGCCTCGGGAAACGCACGCTGGCCTCGAGGCGATGGTCGTCGCCGGGCAGCAACCGTGGGCGGCGATGGGAGGTCATTTCGAAGCTCCCTTTTCGGGGACCCGGGCGATGACCGTCGCGTTCTTACTCCGGCCGGCGGTACCCGTTGTTGATGACGTATCCCGGGTTGATGAAGAAGACGAGCGCCTTCTCGGCGAGATTGAGGCGGCCGCTTCGCAGGATGTGAAGCGACCACCTGTTGAAGAGCTCGCCGAGGAGGGAGCCGATCACGGGTGTGATGAAGAGATCCTGGATGCTGGGCTGCTCCGCCAGGGCCTCGATGAAGTACTCCCAGAAGGTGCTCTGGAAGAGGGCGTACCCGAACGACTGCCAGGCGGTCGCGCCCTGAGAGCGCACCATGTTGTAGTAGAAGGCGCCCGCGTAGGGGTGCCCCAGGTAGTTGTGAAAGAAGACGTCCTCGTCCCAGACGGGAGGCGTGGTCCAGGCCCGCTTGAAGTTCTCCACGGCACGGCTCAGGACGTCGCTGTCCCAACGGGAGAAGTTCTGGGGCATGAACGCCAGGACGACGCCGGACGCGACCGCGAGCCCCGTGATGGTGTAGAAGCTCCGGGTGGCCTTGGTCATGAAGGGCTTGTCCCAGTTCCTGAGGCCGCTGAGCTGGGGGCGGGGAGCCAGGGTCGTCAGGGTGTCGGACGACAGTGTCCAGCCCGAGAGATTCTGGTCCTGTCGATCCGGAAACAGCTCGAAGCCCTGCCCGTTCAGTGCGGCCATCTCGCAGCCGGTCAGCCGTTCGGCGTCCTCGAAAGTCGATTCGGGAAGCCGGAAAGCGGGCGCCTCAGGGCTCTGCTTGAACGGTGCCGCCAGGGAAGGCCCGACGATGTCTCCAGGAGCGCTCTCGGAGAACTCCTCGACCGGATCTCCGCCTGCGACCACCTCGCTCGCCCGGACCGCGACGAAATGGAGGCTGCAGGCCAGAACCACGGCCCATCTCGCGAGCCTTCCGCACGTCATCGCCACTTCGAACATCTCTCTCTTTCGGCTCCGCATCCGACGTGTCGGGCAGCTCTCTCCCTGCCCGTCGAGGACCATTCCCCGAGCTTCATCCTACCCCGAACCTGAACGAGCCTTCCGTGGCAGACGGTCGGAGCCGTTCGCCGAGGTCCCGGTGGATCGAGACGAACGCCCGCCGCACCTTGCGGTGGGGCGGGCGCGGGGTCCCGGTTCGAAGCCCGGTGTCAGAACCTGATGATCAGGCCGACGTGGGTGTCGACCTGGCTGAGGTAGTTCGTGTTGTAGTACTCGTAGCAGCCCCAGTAGGGATCGCAGTAGTAGTAGCCGCTGTCCTCGGAATTGATGTAGACGGGCATCCACCGGACGCCGAGCCGGACGCCGACCTTGTCCGAGATCCGGAACTTGGCGCCGCCACCCATGGTCATGGAGAAGCGGGTGAGCGTGTCGTAATTCCCGGAAGGGCTGAGGATCGATGCGCCGAGGAGGAAGTCGAAGTAGCCGCGGACCTTGTCGCCACTTCGGCCCGACTGCCAGAGGCCGCCGACCTGGATCGTGTCGACGTTGAGGCTGGCGAGGTTCGTATTGGCGCCGGCCGGGGGAGTGCCCCGGTAGTCCACCTCGAGGTCGCTGCTCTGGTGGCTCCAGAGGACCTCGACGTTCAGGCTCGGGTGGACCGGGAACTCGGCGGTGAGGCCGAAGCTCACGGAGCCGGGGACGTCGACGGAGCTGACGATCGCGCTGGAATCCGTGGAAACCGAGCTGTCGAAGCGGTAGCCGACGGTGGGAGTGATCTCGATCCCTTTCACCTGGGCAGCCGCGACGGGAGCCAGGCCGACGAGAGCGAGGAGGGGGACGATCGCGAGGGTCTTCGTGCGGGTCATGCTGTTCCTACCTCGTCGACGTCCCGGCTACTGGACGAGCGGCACTTCGGCCGCGAGCTGGAACATGATGATGGCGTCGAGCTTGTTGTCGACCTGGAAGAACCGGGTGACGACCTTCCCCGGGAGCTTCGCCTGGAACTTCGCGGCCCAGTCGGCCTTCGTGGCGGCTTCCTGCTTCTGGATCGAGAGCATTTCGGTGAGGAGCTTCGCGGCCTGTGCATCGGTCATCGTGCCGATCGTCTTCGAGTACTCGATGAGGAGCGCCCCGAGGCGGTCGGCCGCGGGCTTGCGGGCGGCACGGTACTGCGCGTAGAGCTCCCAGAAGGGGCCGGCCTGCGCGTCGGTGAGGTCCATCGCGGCCCCGACGATCGCGTTTCGATCCTTCTGGATGTCGGCTCTCGTCTGCGCGACCAGGGCGGCGGCGTCGTCGGACGCCTTCTCGGCCGACTGGGCCATCTTCGGGTCGGCCTTGGGTGCCGGGGCTGCCGGCGTGGCCGCAATCGCGCTTCCGGAGAGCGCGAGGGCCAGGGCGAGGGCGGGGGCGGTCATCTTCATTTGGTCACTCCTGCCGGCGCGATCATTCGACGCCGGTTGTCTAAGTACCCGGTTGCTCCGGGTGATCGTTGGCGCCCTGGTGGTCGAGGGTGGGGCCGGAGGCCGGAGAAACTCTCCGAAAGGCCTGGCATCCATCCTTCGTCCGCACGAGCGGCTCATCGATCGGAGCAGATAGTAGCCTCAATCGGGTCCCAGCCGAGTCCTGGGAAAAACACCAGGTCGCGATTGCCGAAAACCGATACACGAATTCCGCCGCCTGCGCAGAGCGCATCGGGATTCCGGAGAATGTGCCGGTTCACCTGAAAATCCCGGGAAGCCCCTACACTGAGGCTCAACGGCGAATTGCCGCCCGACCACCCGACCGCATGGAGGAGAACTGATGAAACACCTTCGTACAGCCCTCGTTCTGGCCGTCGCGCTCGCCGTTCCATCGGCGCGAGCTGCGGACTACCCGGAAGGGGCAAAGAACAAGTTCCAGTTCGAGCTCGGAGGCGCGTGGGACTCGTTCGACACCGAGGCGAGCCTCGCTGCCACCCGGGGCGGCGTCGCCAACGCCGGAGCGACCATCGATTTCGAGAAGCTCCTCGACATCCCGGTCATGGAGAAGCACGTTCGCCTCAGGGGGCAGTGGCGCTTCTCGAAAGTGAGCTACGTCGAGGTCGCCTACGAATCGATCGCGCGAGAGGGGCGCCGGGTGGTCGACAGGGAGATCGTCTGGGACGACGCGACCTACGTGGCCGGAGGGGAGCTCGACGGGAAGTTCGACAGCCAGGAGATCTACGTAGGGTACCGATTCGACATGTTCCGGGCCGACAACGTGAAAGTGGGCGCCACGATCGGCTTCTCGAGCTGGTCGATCGACACGTCGCTGACGGGCAGCGGGTACGTCACGAAGCCCGACGGGACGACCCAGTCGGGCTCCTTCATCGAGAAGGGCATCGACGTCAGCGCGCCCGTGCCGGTCATCGGGGTCGCGGTCGACGGCGCGATCTCGAAGGACGTCCTGTTCAACTTCTACGTCCGCGCGCTCTTCCTCCGCCTCGACGAGGTGGCCGGCGGCACCCTCTCGGGCGGGATCAACGCGAAGTGGTACATCACGAAGCACTTCGGCGTCGGGGGCGGCGTCGACCTCAGCACCATCAAGATCAAGGACTACGAAAAGGACGACAAGCTCTTCTCCGCGAACTACTCGTTCGCCGGGCCCCGGATCTTCGTCGTCGCGTCGTTCTGACCTTCCATGAGGGCGCCGTCAGCCGGCGGCGCCCCGGGAGATCTCGCGGAGCGTAGAAACCGTCGCTCCGAGGCGCGCGATCAGAGCCGTGACGGCGTCGTTCGCCCGCGGGGCATCGCCACACGTGAAGAGGTCGACGGCCGCCTCGCCCCGCTCCGGCCAGGTGTGGATCGTCAAGTGCGACTCGGAGATGACGACGACACCCGAGATGCCCTGCGGCGAGAGGCGGTGAAGGTGGACTCCCAGGACCTGGGCGCCCATCGCCGCCACGGTCTCCAGGAGTGCCGTCTCGATCACGGCGGGATCGTCCAGCGTCGCGAATGGGGCACCCGCGAGGTCGAGGAGGAGATGGGTGCCGAGCGGGCTCACGGCGTCATCCCGCGCCGGAGCCGCGCGACGGCTTCGCGGTCCGGTAGCGGACCCCGGGGAGCCCTTCGAAGTGCGCGTCCTGCGTCCAGATCGTCGCGCCGTGGGCGCGGGCCGTCGCCAGGATCACCGCATCGGCGAGCGAGAGCTTCCTCTCGACACCGAGGTCGGCTGCGTCGAGCGCGATCGCCGCGTCGAGGTCGACCACGGTCCCCTGCTGCATGAGGGCAGCGACGTCGAGCGCCGCCTCTTCTCCCCGCTGCTGGAGCGTCTTCTTGAAGACCTCGAGGAGGCAGATCGTCGGGACGAGGAGGTGCTGGGTGTCGGCGAGGGACCGGGCGAAGAAGCCGGCATTCGGTCCGTCGGCGAGGAACTCGAGCCACCCGCACGAATCGACGAGGTTCATACCCGGTCCGGTTCCCTGACGACGGTCGTGTCGATTCCTCTCAGGAAACCGCGCATCGACGCGATTCCCCTCTGGGGCACCAGCTCCAGCCGATTCCGGAACCGGAACACCTGGATCTTCTCCCCCGCCTTCAGCTTCATCGCCTCGCGAATCTCGAGAGGAATGACGACCTGGAACTTCGGCGAAACCGTCACCACGGGCATGGGGGCCTCCATCGACCAGCCAATCGTACAACGTGCGTCTCATCGATGCACGAAGCGTCCCGGGCGCCACCGGAGCGGGGCCTGAATGGCCATGGCCGACTCCAGGGAGTCCGGCTTGAACCCCCGCCAGATCCGGGCGTCGAAGTAGGTCGTGGGTCGCCTGGGGGAGGGCGAGGAGCGGGACGAGGAGCGCGAGGAGGAGAACGGATACGAACGCCGGCCCTCCGAACGGGAGGAGATCGGCACGGCGCGAGAAGAGCCATCGGGAGGTCTCTGGCGGCACGGGCGGACGGAGTCTGACGGGGCCACGCCGGAGTCGGGCTCTCGGGAGGTTCGGCGACCGTCCGCCGGCCCGCGGAGGCGACGGATGCGGCGCCGGTTTCCCACGACTCCGGGTAAAGTGCGCGCCAAATGTCGAACCACGAGCTGTCGATCGTTTTCTTCCTGGCGCTCGCGGCGATCCTCCTGGCGTGCCGCCTCGTGGGCTACCTCGCGCGGTTCGTCGGCCAGCCGCAGGTCGTGGGGGAGATGATCGCCGGGGTCCTGATCGGCCCCTCGCTCCTCGGCCTGATCGCGCCCCAGGCCCAGGCGGCGCTCTTCCCGAGGGCGGTGATGCCCGTCATCTACGTCGTCGCGCAGATCGGCCTCGTCCTCTACATGTTCCTCGTCGGGCTCGACTTCGACATCGAGCTCCTGCGCAAGAGGGCAAAGAGCGCCGTGACCGTCTCGTGGGCGGGCATCCTGGTTCCGTTCGCGCTCGGGGCGGCGATCGCCTGGGCCTTTCACGGCGATACGGCCCTCTTTGCGGAGAAGGTCTCGATCGGCGAGGCCGCCCTCTTCATGGGCGCGGCGATGTCGATCACAGCCTTCCCGATGCTCGCGCGAATCATCTACGAGCGAGGCCTCTCGGGGACCTCGATGGGCACCCTGGCGCTGGCGGCCGGCTCGGCCGACGACGCTGCCGCCTGGTGCATCCTCGCCGTGGTCCTCGCGAGCTTCTCCGGCCACGCCGCGATCGCCATCTGGGCGATCGGCGGCGGCATCGCCTTCGCCCTCTTCGCCTTCTTCGTCCTCCGTCCCGTCCTCGCGCGGGCCGGGGCGTGGATCGAGAAGCGCGAGGCCTACGACAGCGTGGCCCTTCCCGGCGCGCTCATGCTCCTCGCCGCCGCGGCCTGGTACACCGACATGGTCGGGATCTACGCCGTCTTCGGTGCCTTCATCCTCGGTGCGGCGATGCCGCGGGGGGAGATCGCCCGGCGCATCGAGAAGCAGATCCAGCCGCTCACCGTCAACCTCCTCCTTCCCCTCTTCTTCGTGTACTCGGGGCTGAACACGCGGATCGGCCTCGTGAACTCGTTCGCACTCTGGGGGATCGCGCTCCTGGTCCTTCTCGCCGCCACGCTCGGCAAGGGGGGCGCCTGTTACGTCGCGGCGCGATTCAGCGGCGAGCCGCACCGCGAGGCGGTGGGCATAGGGGCGCTCATGAACGCCCGCGGCCTGATGGAGCTGATCATCCTCAACATCGGCCTCGAGCGCGGCGTCATCACGCCCACCCTCTTCTCCATCATGGTCGTCATGGCGATCGCGACGACACTGACGGCGCTCCCCGTCTTCAACTTCGCCTTCGGCAAGCAGGTCGTGGGGGAGGCGGCCGTCGCGCGGCCCGCGACCACTCCCGGACCGCTGCTGGACGACTGAAGCGGCCGGAGGCCGAGGGGCGCGTTCGCGGCGCCGGCGCCGTGCCCCCTACCCGAGGAGCGACGTGAACCGTTCCCCCTCCTCAGCCAGGATCGCCTCGGCGGCGCGGACGCCGGCGTCCTGCGCTTCCTCGAAGAGCGGGAGCCCGGAGGCGTCGGCGTGGGCGAAGCGGATGCGGCCGACGGGCTGCTCGAGCGCGGTACGGTCGGGGTGCCAGACGAAGCCGGGGTGCGGCCGCGCCATCGCATGGCCCCAGAGGAAGACGTCGACGTTCGTGACGAGGGCGGGGAGGTCCGGGTGCGCCCGCGACAGGTCGGCGAGGACGGCGTCGGCCAGCTCCCTCCAGGTGGCCGAGAGGAGCTTCTCGCGCGCCTTGCGCGGCTCCTCGCCCGCGAAGACGAGGTAGTAGGTGAGGACGGTCGGGCCGTGGCCGCGGTCCCCCTGGTGCGTGGCGACGACGTAGCCGAGGCCGCGCGAGTCGTAGAGGACGTTGTCCCAGCAGAGGGGAAAGCCGCGGTCGGCGGGTCGTCCGGAGAGCGTCAGGTTCGCGACGAGCCACGGCGCGTACTCGAAGGAACGCAGGAAGGCCGGTGGGTCTTCGCGCCACGGCGCGAGGACCTTCGCGGCGGTGTAGCGGGGCAGCGCATAGACGACGTGCCGGGCCGTCACCTCGACGACCTCGTTCCGCGGTACGTCGAGCCAGCGGAGGGTGGCGCCTTCGGCCTTCGGGACGACGTCGAAGACGACGGCGCCGCAGACGATCCTTCCGCCCGCGGCCTGCACGAGGCGCTTCACGAGGCGTCCGTTCCCTTCGGGCCAGGTCAGGAACGAGGCAGGCTCCTCGAAGGGGCCATCGGGCGAGACGCCGCGCAGGCGCGAGGCGAAGTAGTGGATGCCGGCCCACGCCGACGTGTCGTCGAGCGAGGAGCCGAAGTCGTCGCGCGTGGCGTACTCGGCGAACCAGAAGAGGCGCGCGCCCGAGAAGCCGCTCCGGGTGAGCCACTCGCGCATCGAGATCCTGTCGAGCACCGTCCATTCGGCGTCGTCGGAAGAGCGGCGGCGGGGAATGGCGAAAGCGCGGCGCCCCTTCCCGTCCCTGATGGCAGCGAAGCGCAGCATCTCCCGCTCGAAGCGCGAGAGCTCCTCGCGATCCTGCCGGGACGCGCCCGCACGGGGATAGAGCCCCTCGTACCAGAGCCCGCGGAACCAGAGCCGCTCCTCGGGCTCGGCGCAGAGCATCTCCTCGGCCCACTCGGGCTCGCCGTCGGGCGTGCGGCCCGTCAGGGCGCCGACCTCGGAGAGGAGGAGCTCGAGCGCGGGGTTCCCGTAGAGCGGCACCGGGACGTAGTGCGCGCCCCAGGGGAACGGGGAGACGGCGTTCTCGCCCGAGCGCGCGTTCCCGCCCGGGGCGTCCTCCAGCTCGTAGATGCGGAAGTCGGTGAATCCGGCGCGGGCGAGGGTCCAGGCTGCGGAGAGACCCGAGATGCCGGCTCCGAGGATCGCAGCGCCGACGCTCTCGCGGCGGGCGACGGGGCGGGAGAGGAGCTCGCCCGTCCGGATCCGGTGCCCGCGCAGGACGTCGGCCCCGGCGATGACGCCTCCGAACGGGGCGCCGACCTGGTTCCGCCGGCAGGCCCCGAGGAAGGCCGAGAGGGCGGGGAGGCCGACGAGCGCAGCGATCGCCTCGCGCCGGGAGGACTTCACGTCAGTCGAACTTCCGCCACTCGCTCTCGTACGTCCGGACGAGGACCTGGTCGTGGAGGCGGTTCACGGGCGCCTCCAGCCGGGCCATGTCGGGGCCGAAGGAGAACATCGCGGCGAGCGTCTCGTCCGAGAGGAAGCGCAGGCCCGGGGTGAGCCGCGCGGGGATCTCGAAGGCGCGGGGTGCCGCCAGGACGTAGCCCCACTCGCCGAACGAGGGGACGGCCGCGTGGTACGGGCGCGTCTCGAAACCGGAGGCCTCGATCGTCCGGTCGATGATCCAGAACGACTTCCTCGCGAAGAGGGGGGAGGTCGCCTGCACGGCGAAGGCGCCGTCGGGGGCGAGGCGCCGCTTGAGGCGTCCGTAGAAGTGCCGCGTGTAGAGCTTGCCGACGGAGAAGCTGCTGGGGTCGGGGAAGTCGACGAAGACGAGGTCGTAGAGGTCCGTTCCCTTCTCGAGCCACTTCATCGCGTCGTCGTTGACGATCGTGACCTTCGGCGAGAGAAGGGACCCCTCGTTGAGGGAGACGAAGAGAGGGTTCTCCCGCGCGAGGCGCGTCACCATGGGGTCGAGATCGACGAGCGTGATCTCGTCGACGGAGGGGTACCGCAGCACCTCGCGCACGGCGAGGCCGTCCCCGCCCCCGAGGACGGCGACCCGGCGCGCGCCCGGGACGACGCCGAAGGCGGGGTGGACGAGCGCCTCGTGGTAGCGGTACTCGTCGACCGAGGAGAACTGCAGGTGCCCGTTCAGGAAGAGCTGGAAGCCGGCCTTGTTCCGCGTCAGGACGACCCGCTGGTACGGCGACGACTTCGCGAAGAGGACCTCGTCGGCGTACTGCTGCTCCTCGGCTATGTCGGAGAGCCGGTCGGCGCCGGCGAAGCCGGCGAGGAGGAGGACGCCGACGAGCGCCGCCTTCGCGACGAGCCCGCCCGGCGGCCCGATCTCGTGGCGGAAGATCCGGATCGTCGCGAAGGCGACGACGATGTTCAGGAGGCCGAAGAAGAGCGACGTCCGGAAGAGGCCGAGGCGCGGGACGAAGACGAGGGGGAAGAGGATGGAGGCGGCGAACGCGCCGAGGTAGTCGAACGTGAGGACCTGCGCCACGAGGTCCTTGAAGGCGACCGACGTGCGCAGGAGCCGGAGGAGGAGCGGGATCTCGAGGCCCACGAGTGTCCCGGTCGCGAAGACGAGGCCGTAGAAGACGGGGTGGAACCAGCGGGGCGAGAGGAACGCGAAGGAGAGGATCGGGGCCGAAAAGCCGCCGAGGAAGGCGACGGCGATCTCGGCCTCGACGAAGCGTCTCGCCACGCCCCGCTCGACGAACTTCGAGAGCCACGCTCCCGCCCCCATCGCCGTCAGGTACATCCCGATGACGAGGGAGAACTGCGTGACCGTGTCCCCGAGGAGGTAGCTCGCGAGCGCCCCGGCGACGAGCTCGTAGACGAGCCCGCAGGTGGCGATGACGAGGACCGCCAGGTAGACCGGCCCCGGGCGGACCGGCGACGCCGTCACCGTGCTAGCCGACGGCCTGCCCGATGATGATCGCCATGCCGAGGACGATCGCCCCGATCACGATGCCGAGCGCCGTGTTCTCGTCCTCCAGGATCTCCTTCTTGAGCGAGAAGGGGAGGACCCTCGGGAGGAGGAAGAAGAAGAGCGCGAAGGCGACTATCCCGATCGCCGAGAAGACGAGCGCCGAGACCACCTGGTCCCCGTGCAGCTGCCACCAGTTCAT
>CALBDV010000350.1 GCA_937927565.1 uncultured Holophagales bacterium | reverse complement strand
AGGAAGCGCGCGACTCCGCAGAAGGTGCCGCCCGTCCCGACGCCGAAGGCGATGCCGTCGACCTTCCCGTCCAGCTGCTCCCAGATCTCAGGGCCGGTCGTCTCGTAGTGGATCCGTGGGTTCGCGGGATTCTCGAACTGGCGCATCGGGACGGCGCCGGGGATCGTCCTCGCGAGCTCCTCCGCCTTCGCGACGGCGCCCTGTATACCGGCTTCGTGCGGAACGAGGACGATCTCGCCACCCAGCCCGCGGATCAGGATCATCTTCTCCCGGGCGTAACCCTCGACCATGACGATGACGACGCGGTAGCCCCGCGCAGCGCCGACGAGCGCGAGGCCGACGCCCGTGTTGCCGGCCGTCGCTTCGAGAATGGTCCCGCCGGGTTTCAGATGGCCGCTCTCCTCGGCCGCCCGAATGAGCCCCAGGGCCGTCCGGTCCTTCACGCTCATCCCGGGATTCAGATATTCGAGCTTGGCGTAGATGTCGGCCTCGCCCGGCTCTTTCAGGGCGCCGAGCCGGATCATCGGGGTCCTCCCGATCAGCTCGACGACGCTCTCAACGACGCGCATGTACCGCTCCACGGGGACCCTCGGAGAGCCGTTCGCACGGTCGAGAGTCCAGCGAGTCTTGTAGGCGGGGGAGAGGGGGAAGTCAAGGAAGGAGAGGGGGCCCGCCGGGTGCTAGGATGCCCGGCCGGGCGGCGCGGAACTCTCGCTGTCGCCACTCCCGCAAGAGGTGCCTCGCATCATGTCCGACGTCAAGAACCTGCGCATCGCCAGCCGGATCATCCACTCGGGTCAGCGCACCTGCCCGCTCACCGGAGCCGTCGCGACGCCGATCTACCAGACGTCGACCTTTGCGTTCAAGGACACCGACGAAGGGGCCGCGCGCTTCGGCGGGACGGACCCCGGCTACAAGTACACGCGGCTGGGGAATCCGACGGTCGCGGCTCTCGAGGAGTGCATCGCCGACCTCGAGGGAGGCTGCGGGGCGATGGCCGCCTCGACCGGCATGGCGGCCGTCCACACCGTCTACTTCACGCTTCTCGGCGCGGGAGCCCACGTCGTCGGGACCGATGCCCTCTACGGCGCGAGCCGGATGATCCTGGAGAAGGAGTACTCCCGCTTCGGCGTGACCGGCTCCTTCGTGGACACCTCCGACCCGGCGAACGTCGAGAAGGCGATGAGGCCCGAGACGAAGCTCGTCTATCTCGAGACGCCCGCAAACCCGACGCTCAAGCTCTGCGACATCGCGGCGATCGCGAAGATCGCCCACGAGCGCGGCGCCCTCGTCGCCGTCGACAACACGTTCGCCACGCCGCTCCTCCAGCAGCCCTTCGAGCTCGGCGCGGACGTCGTCCTGCACAGCATGACGAAGTTCCTGAACGGTCACAGCGACGTCGTCGCCGGGATCGTCGTCGCGAAGGACCCGGCGCTCTACGCACGGCTCCGCTCCGTTCACGTCAACGTCGGCCCGACGATGGACCCTCACCAGGC
>CALBDV010000349.1 GCA_937927565.1 uncultured Holophagales bacterium | reverse complement strand
CAGTGGCGAGCGCAGCGCAGCGGAGCGAGTCCACTGCACGCCGGGGTTAGGCGGCCACGTCCTGTCAAGTGGTGTACGAGGGAGGGGACCACGGAGCATCGATCGGCTCGATTCAGGCTGCCGTAAGAAGAGCGGGTTGATCGGCGTCTGAGGTTGCGCGGGCGGGGTTGAGGACAGCGGCGAGGGACTCGAGGGAGAAGTAGCGGCGACCGATGGCCCACTCGTCATGCTGCTCGGCAAGCAGGGCCCCGACGAGGCGGACGATGGCGTCGCGGTTGGGGAAGACACCGACGACGTCGGTGCGGCGACGGATCTCCTTGTTCAGGCGCTCCTGGGGGTTGTTCGACCAGACCTGGCGCCAGTGTTCCTTCGGGAAGCCGGTGAAGGCGAGGAGCTCGTCGCGGGCGTCAGCCAGACGGGCGCCGGCTTTCGGGAATCGCTCTTCGAGGGTCTTCAGCACGGAGTCAAACTGGGCTCGGACCGACTCGACGTCGAGCTGGGCAAAGATCGAGCGGAAGAGTGAAGACACGGCCAGATGGGCCGACTTCGGGACCGTCGTCAGGAGGTTCTGCGCGAAGTGGGTGCGGCAGCGCTGCCAGGCGCTCCCCGGCAAGGCTGCGGCGATGGCGGCCTTCAGGCCGGGATGGGCGTCGGAGATCGTCAGCTTCACGCCGCGCAGGCCCCGAGCCACCAGGGACCGCAGGAAGGTCAGCCACGCCGCACCGTCCTCGCTCGTGACGACGTCGACCCCGAGGACTTCCCGGTGACCGGTCTCGTTGACGCCGGTGGCCACGACGACCGTCACGTTGACCGTCCTGCCGCCCTCGCGGCTCTTCACCTCCAGGGCGTCGAGCCAGAGGTAGGGGTAGGCGGATTCCAGCGGTCGTTGACGGAAGGCCTCGACTCCTTCGTCCAGCTCGCCGGCGATCTCCGAGACCCGCGACTTCGAGATCCCCGACAGCCCCATCGTTTCCATGAGCCGCTCGACGCGGCGGGTCGAGACGCCGAGCACGTAGGCCTCGGCCACGACCGACAGAAGAGCCCGCTCCGACCGGCGTCGAGGCTCCAGGAGCCACTCGGGGAAGTACGAGCCCGTCCGGAGCTTCGGGATCCTCAGCGACATCTCTCCGACCCGGGTCTCCAGAGGCCGCATCCGATAGCCGTTGCGGGAGTTGAGACGATCCTCGGTGCGCTCGCCGAACTCGGCGCCGCACAGCGTATCGGCCTCGACGCTCATCAGCTTCTCCAGGAACATCTTGAGGAGCTCACGAAGAAGGTCGGGGCTAGCCTGCTCGAGCCCCTTGCGAAGGGCGATGGGGAGCGGGATGCTGGGCTGGGTCACGGTCGTCGGCCTCCTGAAGTCTCGAAGTCAGCACTCGAAACCTTACAGGCAGCGGGCCGTGGCCCCCTCTACCGCCTCGAGAAGCACCGTCCTGTGGAATCCGAGGAAAACGCTGCGGCGTTTCCCTCTGATCCCACAGGACCTGCTGCTGGAAACGACCTCTCATACACCACGTGGGCGGACGCTTGTCCGGCGTCAATTAGAAATACCGCCCGCATCGCCTCACTGAAAGCGTTACCCAGGCGAGGTCGTTGCCTCACGTGATTTGCTGCTGCGTGCAGATCGAGGAGGGCAACGATGGGAACGAGAATGAGCATCGCGTCGCGCCGGGAGTTGGTCGCGGCTACGGCGAGTCGGTACCGGGCCAGTGCGAGGCGGGAGAAACGCCGGATACTCGACGAGTTCGTCGCTGTCACCGGCTATCACCGAAAGCACGCGGTTCGGATTCTCAACGGCAGCGTGCGGGCGGTTGAGTCCGCGAGTGGAGGGGGCGGCCGCCCTCGGCTCTACGACGAGGCTGTTCGCGAGGCGTTGATCGTTCTCTGGGAGGCCTCGGATCGCGTCTGCGGCAAGAGACTGAAGCCGCTGCTTCCCGTCATGACGGACGCTCTGGAGAGACACGGCCATCTTCATCTTCACGACAACGTACGGGAGCGCCTTCTCTCTGTTAGTCCGGCGACCATCGACCGCCTACTTGCCCCGACCCGCCTCGCGGTGCGCGGCGGGCAGAGAACGCGAGCCAGGACGGCGACGCCGCTCCGGCGTAGCGTTCCCATCCGGACCTTCGCCGACTGGGATAGCCCTGTACCGGGCTTCATGGAGGCCGACCTCGTCGCGCATTCAGGCGAGGACCCCTCGGGGAGCTTCGTCCACACGTTGACCCTCACCGACGTCGCGTCCGGGTGGACGGAGTGCGTCGCTCTCGTCGTTCGAGAAGCCACTCTCGTCGTCGAGGCTCTCGACCGCCTTCGCGCCACGATGCCCTTCCGGCTGAGAGGGTTTGATACCGACAACGGCAGCGAGTTCCTCAACGAGACGGTCCTGGCCTACTGCAAAGCGCATGAGATCGACTTCACCCGCTCGCGCCCATACCGGAAGAACGACCAGGCCTGGGTCGAGCAGAAGAACGGAGCCGTCGTGCGGAGACTGGTGGGCTATCGACGGCTGGAGGGTCTCGCCGCCACGGAGGCGCTTACCCGGTTGTACGCGGCCTCACGGCTATTCGTGAACTTCTTCCAGCCGTCGTTCAAGCTGAAGGAGAAGACGAAGATCGGATCGAGGGTGACGAAGCGATACCACGCACCCGAGACTCCTTGCGCGCGCTTGCTCGCGCTCGATGTCATCTCCGAGGGAACGAAGGAGCGCCTCCGTGGGGCAGCAGCAACTCTGGATCCCCTCCGTCTTCTCGATGAGATACGCACGATGCAGCATCACATCGCAACCCTCGCGGCGGGTCACGTTCTTCAAGCCGTTCCCGGGCGCAACGCTGATCTCGATGAGTTCCTACGCGGAATGGCAACCGCCTGGCGCGACGGTGAGGTGCGTCCCACCCACCGCAAGGAGGTGAAGCCTCGTCGGTACTGGCGCACCCGGAAGGACCCCTTCGAATTCGTCTGGCCGACGATCGAAGGATGGCTCGCGACCGACCCGGACAGGACGGCGAAAGAACTGTTCGAGCGCCTCCAGCTGAACGAGCAGACTCCGTTCCCTGACGGGCAGCTCAGGACACTGCAGCGTCGCGTCAAGCAGTGGCGCTCCGCTCGCGCCAGAGAACTCGTGTTCGGTGACCCAGTGCTTTCCGCGGCCGCAGGAGCACACCTCAGTCTCACCGCCCCAGCGGCCCCGGGCGCGGACGTGGTCGCGGGAATGACGATCTGAAGAAGACCGCCGCCCAAGAGGGAACCGGCTATGGAAATGTGGAAGTCGCTCTGCTCCGCTTCGCTCCGCGCCGCGATTCCCACATTCCCACAGCCCTGCCAGAGACTCTCCC
>CALBDV010000348.1 GCA_937927565.1 uncultured Holophagales bacterium | reverse complement strand
TCCGCCCCTCCCGCCGGAGCCGCCCGGGGGCGTCCCCGTCCCACGGCGCCCGCAGGCGCCGTGCGGTGCTCCGCTCCGGTCGGCCTCTTCGCCGCTCAGCCTCGTGTATCCCCCATCAACTCCGCGACCTCGATGCGGTTGTACTCCGTCATCGCCGCGAAGAACTCGTCGAAGCCCGAAAACTCATCGACGATCTCTGAGGCGACCCACAGCACTCTCCCGGCAGTCGCGGGCCGCGGTGAGAGCACGAAGAACACGTCCGGATCACTGCTCGAAATCTCCATCCTCGTCATGGCGATCGGGAAGGCGGCCTCTGGTCGGATACCTTTGGCCTCCAGCGCACTCCGGCACGAATCGAGGCGTGCCCTGGCGTTCTGGAACGCCTTGCCGAGCAGCTCCGGCGTCCCGAAGAGATCGACCCACTGATAGAACGCTGGCCACCCGTCGGCGAAGCAAAGGAAACCCTTGTAGTCCGGATCTAACGGACCCAGAAGCTCTTCGGCCTCTCGCAGGCGATCTGACTGCGCTGCAACCCGAGGTAGGTCGTTAGCCCAAACCCGGTTCACGTCTCGCACCCGGATCTCCTGGTGGATCTTGATGAGGGTCCCGATCTCCAGTCGCCAATCCTTCATCGCGGCACGTTCGCCTCATTCAAGATGAATTCTGTGGGCTTGAATCCTTTCGGATACCTTAGTGCCTGAGCCCCAAGACTGCTGTTCACGCTTTGATTCAAGTCGAGCCACTCAGGTGGCTCGGGAAGGCCCGTCCAAGTCGTGTCGGGCCCATGACCGGCGTTCCCTGAGTATGGCTCCCCTGCAGCTGCGGCCCGCGTCCTTTCCCCTGCAGCTGCCTTCGTCGCCTGTCTCCTCAAGAGGCCCTTAGTCGATACCCTTCCCGCAGGGGAAAGAGCACCAGCTTCCAGGGCGCGATTGGCTGCATCAACATACGCTCGTGCCTGAGCGACCTGTTCGGGCGTCCAGGATGACGACACATCGAACTCCACCGGTCCAGACATCGAGTCGTACGCCCTTGCGCCTACCGACCTGTGTGTCGCAGCCCCTTCAGCTTCAAGACCCACGCCAGGAGCCTTCGCGGTATCACCGGCGGCGGCTCCCCGCATAACGCTTCGACCAAGCTGAAGTCCTCCCCTGACCGCTCCGTAGACCGCAGCAGCGTCACCGACCGTCGTGGCCATGAGCTTCATGCCGCGGCCGATTCGTTCGCGGGCCGCTCCCGCGTCCGTCGTGACAGGGTTCTTGATCTCCTCCGCGAGGAGATATCCAAGCTCACCCTCGGCCTCGCCAATACGAAGCGTTGACGTAGCCGGTGAAAGAAGTACGTTCAGGGCTACCCGCTGACTCTCCGAACCAGGAAGCCCTGCCGGCCCCTTCTTTATGAAGGCCCTCGCCGCCGCCTCTTCGAGCCTCCTCGCCGCACGGGCGGGATCCATCAGCCCCCACGGGTCATATCGGCTATCCGATGCGACTTCTCGACAAGA
>CALBDV010000347.1 GCA_937927565.1 uncultured Holophagales bacterium | reverse complement strand
TGCTTTGTCTTGAACTTGAAGTACATCCTTGCCGCTCTTGAAGGCGGTTGGGAACCATGCCAGTGCGGCTCCATATAGCTGCTCGGCGGTGGCGCCCTCCACAGTCACGACTTCCTGAAACTGTAGCGGTCCTGGGGTAGGGCTCGGTGTGGGAGCCTGCGGTGCTGATTCCTGAGCTGGGAAGAGCAAGGCCAACAAGGTAATCGCCGCGAAGCTCATGGATGCCTCCTCCGATCGAGTTTACAGATGCCATTGACCCAGACGCCTAACCGATTATTAGACGGCTGCCGCGCGCCATCCTGGCACGGAATCGCGGCCTAACCACATCGCCAGTCGGACTGCGATAGACCGCTCCGGGAGCCTTCTAATCCGCCGGACCCACAAGGATTCCCGGCCGACCACTGCGAAAGGCGCCGTGTAAGACGCTGCCGCCGAGGGCAGGATCGGCGGCTCTTTTGCGAGGGAGTCGCCTTGGGGCCTGCTCCCGTCGGCGATCGGGCTCCGAGACCGCCGGATCAACGACCCTCGTCGTCGCACGGGGCCGGGTAGGCCGCTCGAAGGTCGGCCTCGATCACGAGGCGCTTCTCCTCGGCCGCCACGGGCAGGATGCAGATGCAGTTGCAGCCCCGGGCCTGGAGGCAGGTCCGCCTGGGGTGCCTCGAGGTCGCCTTCCCGAGCTCGGCCGTCTGGCCGATGGAGAGGGGGGCGTAGCTGGCTCCCTCGCCGAGGTTCGGCTCGAACCGCGCGTAGACGTAGACGGCCTCGACGTCCCTGAACCGGGCCGGTGTGAAGTAGACCTCGAAATCGTACGAGATTCCGCTTCGGCCACGGAGGCTCGTGCGGGCGACGGCCATTCTCGACGCGTTCCTCATCGCTCAGGCGCCGCCGGGGCAGCCGCAGATTCCCTTGACCGTGAGGCGCTGGCGGGCCGAGCCGTGCCTGACCGTCAGCTGCCCCTCGTAGGAGGTGGTGGTGCAGGCGGTGTCGTTCTCGGGGCAGACGAACGTGGTCCGGTACTTGATTGTGAGCTCCGTCTCGCCCGAGGCCCAGATCTCGGTGATGCGGTCGCCGACGGAGTCCCAGGTCTTCGACTTCCTCGACTCCGTGGTGGAGATCCGCATGAATCGGAGGAGAGCGCCCTCGATGCGGACGAGGCCCTCGCCGCTGGCGAGGTCGAGCGCGAAGACGGCCTCGGCCCTGTTCGGGGCCTCGACGGAGAAGGTGCAGCCGCAACCCGGCGGGACGTCCCCGGGCTGAAGCGGCTCCAGGAGGGATGGCTCGTCGGCGGCGTGAAGCGCCCCGGCGGCGAGGAAGACAGAGAAGAGGAGGAGGACGGCGGTTCTCTGGGTCATACTGGGCACACTCCGTGCCCTTCGGTGGCAGCAGCCGATTTCCGTTCGACGTCCCGCGCCTCGGGGCCGGGGCTGGGCGCAGCCCGTGGGCCCGGGGGAGGGTCCGGGGCGAATCCACGCGCCGGACTCGCCGGGGCCGGGCCCGGCAGAGACCTTCCCTGCACCTAAGCTGCGCGAGCGGGCGAAAAACACTACAGCCGGGCTTAAGAAACTCCGATGGCCGGGGGGAAGGGCGGCAACGGCGTTCCTTTCAGCGCGGCAGGAGGGTCCTCGGGTCGTTCGTCGTCCGGTCGATGACGGTCGCGTAGGTCGCGAGCTTCCCGCCGGGGGTCGGCGTGGAGAGGAGGAGCCGGGCGTTCTTCAGGTCGGTCGTCACGCCGAGGTCGCGGACGACCTGGGTCGCCTGCCCCAGGGGAGCCGGTCGTCCTAGGCGCGGGTAACATCGCCGGCCGTTGAAGAGCCCCCGCCCCCGCCGCGTCGA
>CALBDV010000346.1 GCA_937927565.1 uncultured Holophagales bacterium | reverse complement strand
GCACCCGCGGCATCGCGCTCGACTGGACCGCCTGGGGCGACATCGGCATGGCGACGCGCGGCTCGATCCCGAAGATGATGGAGCTGGCCGGCATCGACTTCCTGCCGGCGGCTGCCGGCATCCCGATCATCCGCCGCGAGCTCGTTTCGTCTTCGTTCGCGGGCGAGATCGTCGAGGGCCTTCGCCTCGGCGTCCTCGCGAAGGAGTGGGACGAGACGGGCGGCCTGGACCCGGCCGCGGCGCCGATCGTCGCGGCCGGCCCGATGTCGGGCCGCCTTTCGGCCTTCCTCCTGCATGGCGGGCTCGCCGTCGAGACCGAGCTCGATCCGAAGGTCCAGCCGTTCCTCTTCGACCACCGGATCGACGGTACGGCCGTCCTGCCGGGCGTCATGGGCATCGAGGCGTTCGCGGAGGCTGCCGCCGCTCTCGTCCCGGGGTTCCGCGTCGCGTCCGTCGAGGACGTCGACTTCCTCGCCCCCTTCAAGTTCTACCGCGACGAGCCGCGGACCGTCCGCATCGAAGCGATCCTGCGCCCCGCGGGGGACGGCGTCGAGGCCGAGTGCCGTCTCGTCGGGCGCCGGACTCTCCCCGGGCAGGCCGACCCGCAGGAGACCGTCCACTTCCGGGCCCGCGTGAGGCTCGAACGGGGCGACGCCCGCCCCGAGGCGGTCGCAGCCGTGCTCGAGAACCCCGGTACGCCGCTGGCGGCGGCCGACATCTACTCGGTCTACTTCCACGGCCCGGCCTACCAGGTCCTCGAGAGCGCGTGGAAGAACGGCTCGGGGGTCGTGGGCCTTCTCGCCGATCCGCTCCCGCCGAACCACGTTCCGGAGAGCCTGCCGACCCTCGTCGCCCCGCGGCTCATCGAGCTCTCCTTCCAGACGGCGGGCGTCTTCGAGCTCGGGACGCGAGGCCTCATGGGCCTCCCGCTCCGCGTCGAGCGCGTCCGGCCCGTCCGGGCGCCGGAGACGGCCACCGGGCGCCTTCACGCCGTCGTGACGCCGTCGGTGTCGGGCGACGGCAGCTGCGACGCCCGGGTCGTCGACGCCGACGGCAACGTCTACCTCGTCGTCGACGGCTACCGGACCGTCGAGCTCCCCGGGGCCGCCTCGGCCTCGCAGCTCGAGCCGTTCCGCGTCGCGATGGCCTGACCTCTTCCTCGCGTCCGCGCGGGGCGGCCTTGCGGCCGCCCCGCGCCGCCCTTCCGATCGGAGGAGACATGCACCCCGAGTTCGAGCGCGTGGCGATCGTCAACCGCGGCGAGGCCGCAATGCGCTTCATCAACGCCGTCCGCGAGTTCAACCAGGAGCGCGGCACGCGCATCCGGACGATCGCCCTCTATACCGACCCCGATCGTCGATCCATGTTCGTGAGGGAAGCGGACGAGGCATTCGGGCTCGGGCCCGCCACGGTCACCGACCCGCGCGACGGCGAGCGAACGTCGAGCTACCTCGACTACGGGCGGCTGGAGGCGGCGCTCGCGGCCTCGAAGGCCGACGCGGTCTGGACGGGCTGGGGCTTCGTCTCCGAGCACGCCGGGTTCGCCCAGCTCTGCGAACGCCTGGGCATCGTCTTCATCGGACCGCCCCCCGACGCTATGCGGCGGCTCAGCGACAAGATCAGCGCCAAGAAGCTCGCCGAGGACGCGCGCGTCCCGGTCGTCCCGTGGAGCGGACGGGCCGTCGCCGGGGCGGCCGAGGCCGTCTCCGCGGCCGAGGCGCTCGGCTTCCCGGTCCTGGTCAAGGCGGCCGCGGGCGGGGGAGGTCGCGGCATCCGCCTCGTCGCCCGCGCCGAGGAGATGCCCGAGGCGTTCGAGAGCGCCCGGCACGAATCGCTCCGCGCCTTCGGTGATTCGACCGTCTTCGTCGAGAAGCTCCTGCAGGGCGTACGGCACGTGGAAGTCCAGGTCCTCGGGGACGCGTACGGCACGACGTGGGCCGTCGGCGTCCGCGACTGCACGATCCAGCGGCGGCATCAGAAGGTCCTCGAGGAGTCTCCTGCCCCCACGCTCCCGGCCGACGTGGACCGCGACCTGCGTGCCGCGGCGCTCCGGATCGCGCGAACGGCCGGCTACCGCAACGCCGGTACCGTCGAGTTCCTCTTCGACCCGAAGAGCGTCACGTTCGCGTTTCTCGAGGTCAACGCGCGCCTGCAGGTCGAGCACACCGTCACCGAGGTGACGACCGGCCTAGACCTCGTGAAGCTCCAGATCCACGTGGCCCGCGGCGGGCGCCTCGTGGGCGACCCGCCGCCGACCTCGGGTCATGCCATCGAGGTGCGGCTCAACGCCGAGGACCCCGACGCCGGGTTCGCTCCCGCGCCGGGCACGTTCGTCTACTTCCGCCTCCCGACCGGCCCGGGCCTGAGGATCGACCGCGGCGTGACGGAGGGGGACACCGTCGCGCCCGAGTTCGACCCGATGATCGCCAAGCTGATCGCCCACGGCACCGACCGGGGCGAGGCGCTCGCGAGGCTCCGTCGGGCCCTCTCGGAAAGCGCCGTCGTCCTCGACGGTGGCACGACGAACAAGGCGTTTCTCCTCGAGCTCCTCGATCGTCCCGAGGTGAGGCGCTCGCAGGTCGACACCGGCTGGCTCGAGCGCTGGTCGGCGGAGCGTGTCGACGCCATCCGCCCGAACGCCGGCGTGGCGCTCCTCGCCGCGGCCGTGGAGGCCTACGACGACGAGCTGCGGCTGGAGGAAGAGCAGTTCTACGAGTCGGCCGCCCGGATGCGTCCCGAGATCCGCAAGGAGGTCGGCCGCGCCATCGAGTTCCGGCACCGGGGACAGAACTACCAGCTCAAGGTCTTCCGGCTGGGTCACCACGACTACCGAGTCGAGCTGGACGGAGTGCGGAGCGAGGTCCGCGTCGAGCACCTCTCCCGCTTCGAGCGATGGCTCCTCGTGGGAGGCACCCGCTATCGGATCCTCTGCGTCCTCCAGGGTCTCGACTACCTCGTCGAGGCCGATGGCGTGCCGCACCGCTTCTCGCGCGACGACCTCGGCATCCTCCGCGCGCCGTCGCCGGCGGTCGTCGTCTCGGTCGGCGTCGTCCCGGGCGAACGGGTCGAGAAGGGGCGCCGCATCGCCACCCTCGAGGCGATGAAGATGGAGATGCCGATCCCGGCGCCGTTCGCCGGCACGGTGAGGACCGTCTTCGTCGTCCCGAACGTCCAGGTCGGACCCGGGACGCCGCTCGTCCAGATCGACCCTGCTGCCGCGGACGACGAACCGAAGGCGGCACGACGGATCGCCCTGCCCGAGGAGGCCGTCGCGACGGCCTCGGGTGACCCTGCGGATGGCCTCGACATTCTCGACGAGATCCACCGGCTCGTCCTCGGCTTCGACGTCGATCCCGGCGATGTCCGCCGGATGGCGCGGACCTACGTCGAGACGGCTCCAGCCCTCTGCGGTGACGAAGCGGTGCTCGAAGCGGAGGAGCGGATCCTCCGGGTCTTCGCCGACGTCTCGTCCCTGTTCCGCCGTCAGACGGCCTCCGAAGACCCCTCGGGTATGGCAGCCGTTTCGACCGGCGAGTACCTCCTGACCTACCTGCGGACCTACGACACGCAGACGCCCGACCTGCCCTCCCGCTTCATGGGCCGTCTCTCTCGCGCGGTCGATCACTACGGCGTCGAGGGGGCGAAGAAGAGCGCCTCTCTGCGGGAGGCGCTCCTCTGGATCTGGAAGTCCCGGCAGAGAGCCGAGCACCAGGTGGAGCCGGTCCTGGCGATCCTCGAGCGGCGGCTCGCCGCCGCGGAAGCGGGCGGATCGTCGGGCTCGCCGGCGTTCCGCTCGCTTCTCGACCGTCTCGTGAGCGTCTCGGAGAACCGCTGGCCCGCGCTCGGCGACGTGGCGCGAGACCTGCGCTACCGGGTCTTCGACCAGCCCGCCTTCGAGGCCGCGCGGAGAAAGGTCTACGCCGAGATGGACGAGGTCCTGGCGAGCCTCGTCGCCGAGCCCGGCGCGCCCGAGCGCGCGGAGCGGGTCCGGCTGCTCGTCGACTGCCCCCAGCCGCTCCAGAGCCTCTATCTGGGCCGCTTCGAGTCGGCCGGCGCGGCGACCCGCGAGGCGATGCTCGAGGTCCTCACGCGGCGCTACTACCGCTTCCGGCCGCTCGAGAACTTCCGTCCCGCCTCGTTCGCGGGCCGGGCCGGAGGGCTCGCCGAATATGCCTTCGAGGGGACGAGGCACCTCGTCGTCTCGACCTACGCGCTCGAGGCCGACCTCGAGGCGGCACTTCGCGACGTCTCGGCGTATCTCGCCGCGTCTCCGTCCGAGCACGACGTCCTCATCGACGTCTTCTCCTGGCGACCCGGCCGGCTCGGCGACGCCGACGCGAAGGCCGCGGAGGTGAAGGCCGTCGTCGACGCGGTCGAGCTCGGGCCTCGCGTCGTGCGGGTCGTCGTCGGCCTTGCGGGGGCGGGCGCCGGTCTCGGCATGGGAGGGATGCAGCACTTCACCTTCCGCCCGGGGGACGGAGGGTTCGTGGAGGACGGGCTCTACCGCGGGATGCACCCGATGATCGGCAAGAGGCTCGACGTCTGGCGTCTCGAGGGGTTCCACATCGAACGGCTTCCGTCGGCCGAGGACGTCTACCTCTTCCGCGGCGTCGCCCGCGAGAACCCGAAGGACGAGCGGCTCTTCGTTCTCGCGGAAGTGCGGGACCTGACGCCGGCGTACGGCCCCGACGGGCGCCTCGTCAGCCTGCCGCAGATGGAGCGGACGCTCCTCGAGGCGTTCGAGGCCATCCGCCTCTTCCAGGCGCACCGCAGGCCCGAGGACCGCCTCCAGTGGAACCGGGTCTTCCTCTACGTCTGGCCGCCCTTCGCGCACGGGGCCGCCGTCGTCCGCGCCTTCGCCCGCCACGTGGCGCCTGCGGCGGAGGGTCTCGGCCTCGAGAAGGTCGCCATCCAGGCCCGCGTTCCCGACGCCTCCGCGCCGGGCGGCCTGAAGGAGGTCGTCTTCTCGGTCGCGCAGGCGGGACGCACGGGCATCACCGTCTCCGTCACGCCGCCGAGCCGCAACCCGCTGCGCACGCTCTCCGAGTACGAGCAGAAGGTCGTGCGCCTCCGTCAGCGTGGCCTGACGTACCCGTACGAGATCGTGCGGATGCTCACGCCTCCTGAGGATGCCGCCCACGCCGATTTCCCGGCCGGGACCTTCGAGGAATGGGACCTCGACGAGAGGAACGAGCTCGTCCCCGTGACGCGCCCTCCCGGAAAGAACCGGTCGAACATCGTCGTCGGTCTTCTGACGAGCTTCACGGCGAAGGTGCCCGAGGGGATGACGCGTGTCGTCCTCCTCGGTGACCCGATGGGGGCGATGGGTTCGCTGGCCGAGCCGGAGTGCCGCCGCATCCTCGCGGGTCTCGACCTCGCCGAGCGGTTGAGGGTTCCTCTCGAGTGGTTCGCGCTCTCGGCGGGCGCGAAGATCGCGATGGACTCGGGCACCGAGAACATGGACTGGATCTCCCGCGTCCTGCGCCGCCTCATCACCTTCACGCAGGCCGGCAACGAGGTGAACGTCATCGTCTGCGGCATCAACGTCGGCGCCCAGCCCTACTGGAACGCCGAGGCGACGATGCTCATGCACACGAAGGGAATCCTGGTCATGACGCGGGACGGCGCGATGGTCCTCACCGGAAAGACCGCCCTCGACTACTCCGGCTCCGTCTCGGCCGAGGACAACCTCGGCATCGGCGGCTACGAGCGCGTCATGGGGCCGAACGGCCAGGCGCAGTACTGGGCCCGCGACATCCCTGAGGCCTGCCGGATCCTCCTCAGGCACTACGACCACACCTACGTCGTCCCGGGCGAGC
>CALBDV010000345.1 GCA_937927565.1 uncultured Holophagales bacterium | reverse complement strand
CCTCCTCGAGCGGTTCGAAGAGGTTCGCGCCGTCGCCGCGCGGCTGCCGGGCGCAACCGGCTCCTGATTCAGGGAGAGCGCGGGGCAAGACCCGCCGACGTCAGCGGAAGCGGTCGACGACCATCAGCTCCGTCGATTCCTGGTCGTATTGCGTGTAGAGAAGCGTCCGCTCGTCCGGCGAGAGGGCGACGCCGAACGACGTCCGCTTCTCGAGCGTTCCGAGCAGGGTTTCGGCCGAGCCGTTGAACGGGTGGAAGAGGATCCGAGCCCCGGGTCGCGGCGTGTCGATGTAGTAGATCCCCTCCCGCGCGACGTCGAAATCCCCCCACGTGGCGATCCGGGGAAGAAGGAGGGTCTCCTCGCCCCCTCCCACCGGGACACTCCAGAGCGACCACGCGGCTTCCTCGCCGCGCCTCCCGTAGTAGAGGGTCCGGCCGTCCGGGGACTCGAGCGCCGAGTAGCCGCCGTTCCGCGTGACGCGCACGGGGGGCGCTCCTGCGTCGGCGGAGACCTTCCAGACCTGGAAGTTGCCGTCCCGGTTCGACGCGAAGTAGATCCAGCGTCCGTCGCGCGAAAAGCTCGGGGCGCTGTCGTGCGCCTCGTTATCGGTCAGCCTCCGGGGACTCTGCCCGTCTGGCGTCGTCTGGTAGACCTCCTGCTGTCCGGGCTCGTTGCTGACGAAGACGATCCACCGGCCGTCAGGCGACCAGCGCCCGCCGCCCGCAATCGTTCCTTTCATCGCGGTCAGGGGGCGGGCGTCGGAGCCATCGGCATTCGCGATCCAGACCTGGTGGCTTCCCGAGCGGTCGGATGCGAACGTGATCCTCCTGCCGTCCGGCGAGAAGTGCGGATCGTTGTCGCGGCGCGTCGAGAAGACGAGGCGTTCGGGCACTCCGCCGCCCAGGGGAAGACGCCAGACGTTCTCGTCCCGCGTCCAGCGTGCCCAGGCGAGCCGCCCGGTCGAGGAGAGGGTGGGAGACTCCCCCCCCTCTCCGACCTCGAGCCGCTCCGCCTTCTCGCCCGAGGCCGATGCCGGGATGATCATGAGGCACGGCGTCGCGCTCGACCCTCCGGCTCCGACGGAGAAAAGGATGGACTTCCCGTCGGGGGTCCAGGCCGGCTCGCTGGCCGTCGACTCCTCGTAGGTGAGTCGCCGCGGCTCTCCTGCGGCCTCGAGTCCTGGCGTCAGGGAGAGGAGGTAGATCTCGCTGTTCGCCCGGGTGGAAGCCCGGGTGAAGGCGACCGTCCGCCCGTCCGGAGAGACCTCGGGTCTCTGGTCACCGGCCCAGAAGCCGGGAGGCGGCTTCGTGAGGCGCCGGAACTGCCCCGTTCCGACCGAGAGTACGGCGAGCCCGCAATCCCTCTCGGCCGCCTCGCAGCGCGACACGAAGAGTGCGGAGCTATCCCGTGACCAGGAGAGGTGGGCCATGAAGAGGCCCTCGGCGAGCCGACGCTCCGGGCCTCCCATGGCGGGGACGACGACGATGACGAACCTCGTCGCGTCGAGCTGCCGCCGGAAGGCGATCTGCGTACCGTCGGGAGACCACGCGGGGAAGGAATCGGGAGCCGGATCGGTCGTCAGCCGGAGCGGGACGCCGGGTCCGACGAGCTTCACGTAGACGTCGAAGTTGTCCTGGTTCTCGCCGTTCCACGAGAAGGCCGCGAACCGCCCGTCCGGAGAGAGCGCCGGCTGGAGGCAGAGCCCCGCGTAGCTCGTCAGCGGAACCGGCGGAGACGCCAAGCGGCGCTCTCCGGCGACGCGTCGGCCGAGCCATGTCCCCGCAACGAGGAGGAGGACCGCCGCGGTGCCGGCAGCCGCCCAGCGAAGAGGCCGTTGCCGGGGGGCGGGGGTCCCGACGACGAGGCCTGCCCCCGAGCTGAGCGCCTCCTCCACCTCCTCGAGCGCAACCTTCACGTCGGCCATGCCCTGGAAGCGCTTTGCAGGCGCCTTCCGGAGGCAGCGCTTGACGACGATCTCGAGGTCGTGGGGAATCCCCTCGATCGCGGGCGGGTCGTCGCGCAGTACGGCGGCGAGCGTCGCCGTCGCGCTCTCCCGCGCGAACGCGGTCCGCCCCGTGAGCATCTCGTGGAGCATCGTTCCGAAGGAGAAGACGTCGCTCCGCGAGTCGACCGCCTTCCCCTCGGCCTGCTCGGGAGACATGTAAGCGACGGTCCCGACGATCGTCCCCTCCGCCGTCCGGGCCGCAAGCGTCGGAAGGTCCTCGGTGTGGACCTCGGAGGATTCGCCGGACAGCTTGGCGAGGCCGAAGTCCAGGAGCCTGGTCGTTCCGTCCGGGGTCACCATCACGTTGGCGGGCTTCAGGTCGCGGTGGACGATTCCCGCCGCGTGGGCGCAGGCCAGGGCCTCTGCGACCTGGCGCCCCAGGCGTACCGCCTCGGCGACCGGCAGGCCTTTTCTCCCGATGACATCGGCGAGCGTTCGGCCTTCGACGAGCTCCATGGCGATGAAATGGACGCCGCCGGCCTCGTCGATGTCGTAGACGGTGACGATTCCCGGGTGGTGGAGAGCGCTTGCCGCTCGGGCTTCCTGCACGAACCGGCGCATTCGGTCGGGGTCCGGCACCTTCCCCGGCGGCAGGACCTTCAGCGCCACGAGTCGATCGAGCCTCAGGTCTCGCGCCTTGTACACGACGCCCATCCCGCCCTCGCCGAGCTTCTCGACCACCTTGTAGTGGGAGAGCGTCGTGCCGATCATCGGTGCGCGCGGCCTCCGGAACGGAGATGGGTGCTTCGATCCAGATTAGGCGCGTCGCCCTCCGCCGGCAAGGGACCGCCGCTTCCGGTTTCGACTTCTCGGACTGGTTTCTCTTGACATGCGTCCCTCGATGCGCGCACAGTCCGCCAACTTTTCCGCATGAGCGCGACGCAGTCGACCTCCGCCCCCTACGCGATCCCCGAGACGCCGGTCAGCCCGGTCGCCTCCGGTTCGGTCGTCCTCTCGCTGCTCGTCCTCGTTCTTCTGGCGGTCCTCGTTATCGGCCCTCCGGGGTTCGGTTGATCCAGGCCAGAAGCCAAGAGAGATCAAACGACCCCCGGGGAAACCCGGGGGTCTTCGTTTTTGGGCCCGCCGCAACGGAACGGAGAGACGATGAGATCGGACGAGATCAAGAAGGGGATCGAGAGGGCGCCGCACCGGAGCCTGCTGCGCGCCATGGGAGTCGTCGGCGAGGACGACTGGGACAAGCCGTTCGTGGCGATCGTCAACTCCTACGTCGACGTTGTCCCCGGCCACGTCCACCTCCGCGAGTTCGGCGCCCTGGTGAAGGCCGCCGTCCGGGCGGCCGGAGCCGTTCCTTTCGAGTTCAACACCATCGGCGTCGACGACGGAATCGCCATGGGGCACGAAGGGATGAAGTTCTCCCTCCCCTCGCGCGAGCTGATCGCCGACTGCGTGGAGACGATGCTCTCGGCCCATCGCTTCGACGGGATGGTCTGCATCCCCAACTGCGACAAGATCACCCCCGGGATGCTGATGGCGGCCGTCCGCCTCGACGTCCCGGCCGTCTTCGTCTCGGGCGGCCCGATGGCGACCGGCCGCGACGGCGCCGGGAAGGCCAT
>CALBDV010000344.1 GCA_937927565.1 uncultured Holophagales bacterium | reverse complement strand
CTCCCTGTTCGTCGCTGTTGGCTGCGGCGCCGCCGACTCCCGCCCGGCACCTTACGGGGCAAAGATCGTCTTCAGGGCTGACTCTCCGATCCGATTTCGCCACTTCGTGCTGACGTTCGTCGGCGAGAGGCACGAGTCGTTCCCCGAGTACCCGCGCGGTTTCGACTACCACGACTTTCTCGTCACCTCCGGCCCGGAGACGCTCACCGTTTCCTGGAGCTCCGGAACGGGCGAGATCGCTCCCGCTTCTTTCACGGTGGGGGGACGCCGCTACCTGCTCGAGCTCGTCCACTCGGACAGGCGCGGGAGGCTCGCGGCGAACGAGCTCGTCGTCACGCGCCCGTGGCCCTGGCAATGACGTCCCCTGCGCGGTTCCGCGCGTAGAATTCAAAGTCGTCTTACAGGTCGAGCCTCGGTCCAGGTCCAGTCTCGGGCCGGCGGGCGCGTCGCCCCCCGGCCAGGAAGGGGTCAGCCGATGGGCGAGTACACCCAGGACAAGCGGAAGATCTCGGTCCATACCCCGCTCGGGAAGGACGTTCTCCTCTTCCGGGGGCTCACGGGCCACGAGGGTCTCTCGGAGCTCTTCGAGCTGGAGGTCCTCGCCATCGCGGAGAAGGCCACGAAGGTCCCGTTCGACAAGCTCCTGGGCAAGAAGGTCACCGTCAAGCTCAAGATGGGGGAGAACGAGACCCCGACGTACCTCAACGGCCTCTGCAACCGCGTGGCCCAGGGAGGCCGGGACGAGTACTTCCTCACCTACCGCCTCACGCTGGTCCCGGAGCTCTGGCTCCTCACGCGCAAGGCCCAGAGCCGCATCTTCCAGCAGATGACGGTCCCCGAGATCCTCAAGAAGGTGCTCAAGGGGCTCGACGTCGACTACAAGCTGAACGGCAGGTACGGGCCGCGGGACTTCTGCGTCCAGTACCGGGAGACCGACTTCGGCTTCGCCAGCCGCCTCATGGAGGAGGAGGGCGTCTACTACTACTTCAAGCACAGCGACGGCAGTCACCAGATGGTCGTGGCCGACACGCCGGAGGGCCACGCGGACGTGCCGGGGGAGACGACGATCGAGTACGAGGAGCTCGCCGGCGGCGTGCGTGGCGAGGAGAGAATCTACACTTGGGAGAAGTCCCAGGAGATGCGCTCGGGGAAGGTGACCCTCTGGGACCACACGTTCGAGCTTCCGCACAGGCACCTCGAGGCGGAGGAGCCGACGCTGGCCTCGGTCCGGGTCGGGACCGTCAACCACAAGCTGAAGGTGGGAGGGAACGACAAGCTCGAGCTCTACGACTGGCCCGGGGGGTACGCCCAGCGATTCGACGGGGTCGAGCCTGGAGGAGGCGACCGCCAGGACGACATCCAGAAGATCTTCCGGGACAACGAGCGGACGGCGACGATCCGGATGGACGAGGAGACTGCGTCGGCCATCCGCATCCGGGGAAAGACGAACTGCAAACAACTGCGCGCCGGTCACCGCTTCGACCTGTCGAGGCACTTCAACGCCGACGGCTCGTACGTCGTCCTCGAGAACACCCACGACGCGGAGGAGACGGGCGACTACAGGTCGGGGGTGGCAGACATCCGCTACGCGGCGTCGTTCCGCTGTTTTCCCGCAGACATCCGGTTCCGGCCGCCGCGGACGACGCCGAAACCGGTCATCGCGGGGACGCAGTCGGCGGTCGTGGTCGGACCGAGCGGCGAGGAGATCTTCACGGACAAGTACGGCCGCGTGAAGGTGCAGTTCCACTGGGACCGCGAGGGGAAGAAGGACACGAACGGCTCCTGCTGGATCCGGGTGGGGCAGCTCTTCGCGGGCCGCCGCTGGGGGACCTCGTTCTGGCCCCGGATCGGCCAGGAGGTCCTCGTCGCGTTCCACGAGGGCGACCCCGACTGCCCCGTCATCGTCGGCTCCGTCTACAACGCCGACCAGATGCCTCCCTACCTCGGGGACGGCCCCGACGACAAGCACGAGAACGACAACAAGGTCTGCGGCGTGAAGTCGAACACGACGACGGGGGGCGAGGGCTTCAACGAGTGGCGCTTCGACGACACGAAGGGAAAGGAGCAGGTCTTCGTCCACGCCCAGGGGAACATGGACGAGCAGGTCTGCGGGAGCAGCATGGTGAGCGTCGGCGGCAGCCGGCACCTGAGCGTCGGGAGCGAGGATTCGGGGGACCACCTCGAGAAGGCCTGCGGGAGCCGGCACGTGACCGTGGGGGGCGCGATGCAGGTGAAGGTCGGAGGCGCGATGCGGCTGACCGTAGAGGAGACGCAGGACGTCGTCGTGAAGGGGGCGAAGAAGGAGCGGCTCCGCTCCAACAGCTCGCTCGTCGTCGAGGGGTGGTCGGCCGCGGAGACGCAGGGAAGCCACGACCTCATCGTGGGGGAGGGCGCCACCGTGGACGTCGCGGAGGAGGCGTCGCTTCGCGCCCGGCGTCTGAACGTTGTCGCCGACGAGGTCTTCATCACGGGGTCGACCTACCTTCAGCTGAAGGGGGGGAGCGCGTACATCTGCCTCTCGGACTCGAGGCT
>CALBDV010000343.1 GCA_937927565.1 uncultured Holophagales bacterium | reverse complement strand
GTGAAAGCGCCGAAACCGCGCTGATACCGGTGGCGCTCGAGACCCCCGCGTCGTACTCCCCGCTGCGTCGTACTCCCCGAAACGGAACGCCTAATCCACTCGCTCCACTCGCTCCGCTCGCCCCGCGGCTCCTGCCGTGATTCCTCTCAAGCGCGGCCGGCGCGGCGCCAGGAGGGTCTGGGCCTTCCTCGACGAGACGGACCCTCGTGGCCTCGTCGTCCTCATGCGCGCCCACATCGAAGCCCTGCGCGTCCGCGCCTTCTCGGACGCCCTCCTGAGGACCAGAGAGTCCGCCGTCGGCTACTTCATCCTCTTCTGCCAGGAGCGGGGAATCACGAGGGCCAGCGACGTCACCAGGCCCGTTCTCGAGCGCTACCAGCGCCAGCTCTTCCTCTACCGAAAGGAAGACGGCCTTCCGATCTCGGCCGTCTTCCAGCACGGCCAGCTGGGCGCGCTGAAGCTCTTCTTCCGCTGGCTCGCCAGGAGCAACTACATCCTCGCCAACCCCGCCTCCGAGATCGAGCTCCCCAAGCTCCCCAGGACCCTCCCCGACGTCCTGACCCTCGCCGAGACCGAGGCCCTGATGTCCCAGCCCGACCTGATGACGGCCGTGGGCATCCGCGACCGCGCCATCCTGGAGGTCTTCTACTCGACGGCCATGAGGCGCAGCGAGCTGATGCGGCTGAGGGTCCACTCGGTGGAATTCGAAAGAGGCCAGGTGACGATCCGGCAGGGCAAGGGCCGCAAGGACCGCATCGTCCCGATCGGGGAGCGGGCCCTCTCCTGGCTCAACCTCTATCTGCTCGACGTGAGGCCCCAGCTCGTCGTCGAGCCCGACGACGGCACGCTGTTTCTCACCTCCTGGGGAGCGCCGATCCACCACGGGCCCCTGGGGAACCTCGTGAAGCACTACATCGAGAAAGCCGAGCTGAAGAAGCGCGGCGCCTGCCATCTCCTCAGGCACACGGCGGCGACGCTGATGCTCGAAGGGGGGGCGGACGTGCGCTTCATCCAGCAGCTCCTCGGTCACAAGAGCCTCGAGACGACCGAGATCTACACCCACGTCTCCATCACGAAGCTCAAAGAGATCCACTCGGCCACGCACCCGGGGGCGCGGCTGCAGAAGCCGGAGCGCCCCGAGGACGAGGGCGAACGAGCCCCATTGACGAATCCCTCGAAGTGAACCGCTAGACTCCACGCGTGGGCGTGAGACGAAGCGTACAGGGAGCCGTCGGTGCGCTGCTCTTCACCTTAGCCGCTGTCCTCGTCGCGCCCGAGGTCGACGCCTCGCGCGCTCTGGCGAGCGGCGCTGCGAACGCGAGCGCGCCGAGCTATCTCGAAACTCGCATCGGGGCTTCGGAGATCGAAGGGCGCAACCTCGTCGGGGCTCTCGGCGCGCTAAGCGCTGAAGAGCGATCGGGTTACGCGGTTTCTAGCGGAGGAAGTGCAGCCGGCGAGCACCTCCGGGTGTTGGTACATAACGCCAATGCCGGGAACAGCGCGCGAACCCTGACGGAGGCCCTGGACGAGGCAGTAGCTCTGGCCGGCGCAGCCGAGGAAGTCGGGAAGGTGGCTGCTCGAGTGGGAGCAGCCAGGCGAGCCGCCAACGCAGCTGCACGAGCTGCTGGTCTCTCTCGCGCTGCGCGCTGGGCGCGTAAGGCGGCGCGCTACATCGATGTTGGCGGCCGCCGAGCAGTCCTTCGTGATGCTCGCCTCGATCCTGGACGACTCCGCCGTCGTCGAGGCCGCCGCTTCGCCGGCCGCCGGGGACGAGCTCCTGCGGGTCTGCCAGATCGTCGGCAAGGCGCAGGGAATCCCGATCGTCGGCCCCCGGGAGGA
>CALBDV010000342.1 GCA_937927565.1 uncultured Holophagales bacterium | reverse complement strand
TCTCCGACCGTGACGGCGCGACAGGAGAAGACCTGGATGCCCGCCGCGTGCAGGACCTGGAAGGCCTTCGGGCCGCAGTGACCGGTGACCACCGCCCCGGCCCCGGCGCGGGCGACGCTGTCGGCCGCCTGGATTCCCGCTCCCTGGCTCGAGGCGCGGCTCACCTCGTTGTCGACGAGCCGGGCCAGCCCGGAATCGAGGTCGTAGAGGAGGAACTTCGGCGCCCGGCCAAACCGGGCGTCCAGCAGGGCATCGAGGCTCTCTCCCGAGGTTGAAAACGCGATCTTCATCATTTCCCTTTCGTTCAGTCGTAGGCTTTCTGGATCTCGCGGTCCTCGTTCAGGAGCCCACCGGCGAGCTCGGCCATCTCCTTCTGCTGCCAGAAGGGGAGCTGCTCGTGGACCTTTCGGTACTTCTCGGGGACGGGGTGCGTCCCGACGACGACCGGGAGGCCGTACGCGGTCTCGATGTACTGCTTGAACTCGCGGATGTAGGGGCACGGCGGGTACCCGACGACGAGGCCCGTGGCGAGGTGGATTGCCTCCGCCCCGTTCTTCTTCATCTCGGCGGGGACGTACTCGACGTTCCCGCCCGGGCATCCGCCGCAGGTCGAGTAGCCGACGATCTCCAACGGCTCGTCGGCCGGGTACGCGGAGAAAGCGCCGCGGCGCTCGCGCATCGACCGCAGGCACTTGCCGCCGCCACAGTCCTTGTAGCGCGCGCAGATGATGATCCCGATTTTCGCCATGTCTCAGCCCTTGCCGACGTCGCTCTTCAGGTTGCGGACACCGCTCTCGAGGCACGCCAGCTCCTCCTTCAGCGCGTCGATGCGCATCCGGAGAGCTTCCTCGTCCGTCGCGGGACCCGCAGTCGGCTGCGGTGTCCCGAGCCCGCCCCGCCAACCCCGCCGTCGTCCGCCGAAGCCTGCGCCGGGCGCCGTGATTCCCGGGGCCGGGGCCCCGCCGCAGAAACCCCTTCCACGGCCCGTCCCCGTTCCCTGTCCCATCGGTCCTGTTCCATCTCTTCTGGGCATGATTCGATCTCCTTTCAGGTGGCCCGCGTCATCGCGGTGCCGCATTTCGGGCACGTCCTCTGAACGCAGGGAATTCCGCGCTCGTGAGGCTCGGCGTGCCCACAAGCAGGGCAGAGACACGACCCGACGTCACCTCGCCCGAACCGTCCCCTGACTCGCGCCCGGCGGCGGCCGCCGCAGCCGGGCATCGCGAAGGCCGGCTGGTCGAGGTCGCCCCCGAGCCACGCCTGAACGACATCGTCCCGCTCGCCGGAGACGAACGATATGACCCGGATACCGAAGGCGGCGACCACCTCCCGCATCGGCCGCGAGATCGCCCCGCAGACGAGCGTGTCGACGCCGAGGTCGGCGAGACGGGCCGCTCTTCGGCCCATCGGTCCGGAGGGGAGCGGCTCTTCCGAGCTCGAGAGGAGGCGACCGGATTCGGCCTCTACGACGAGAAGGTCTCGGGCGGTGTCGAAGACGGGTGCGATCCGGTTGCTCCAGCACGGGAAGGCCGCTTTCGATCGGTTGGAGGTTCGGTCCTGGTCCACGTCATCGAAGGAGCAAGCTCGGCGCCAGCACCGGCCGAGTCCTCCTCGGACCACCGAACCCGTTCTGGGTCAACGAAATGCGTGGCCTCGACAGGGAGCGCTCGAACGCCACGGAGTAGCGTTGTCGCACCTCTGCTCGGGGGCTACGGAAGCACTCGTGCTACTCCGCTGGATCCCGAGCCGACCGGCCGTCTCGCCCGGGGAGATCGATGCCGAGCTTGCGGATCCTCCGGAAGAGCGTCGTCTTGTGGATGCCTAGCTCCTTCGCGGCTGCGAGGCGGTTGAACCCGTGGCGCTCGAGGGCCGTGCGGATCGCCTGGGCGTCGAGCACGGCGTGAGCGGACCGGATGTCGAGCCCGCCGGCGCGCGAGGAGGCGCGGCCCGTCAGCTCTTCGGGGAGGTCGGCGATGCCGATATGCCTCTCGCCGCAGACGACGAAGGCCCTCTCGACGACGTTCGCGAGCTCGCGGACGTTTCCGGGCCACTCGTGCGCCATGAGGAGCGACAGGGCCTCGCCGTTGACCCCTTTCACGGAGCGCTGCTGGAGCCGGTTGAAGCGCGCGATCAGCTCGTCCACGAGGAGAGGAATGTCCTCCTTCCTCCGGCGCAGCGGGGGCAGCTCGACGCGGACGACGTTCACGCGGTAGTAGAGGTCCTCCCGGAAGAGCCCTTCGCGCACCCGCGCGGCGAGGTCCCGGTTCGTGGCGACGATCACGCGCGCATCCGTCGTCTCGGACCGGTTCGCGCCGAGGGGCTCGTAGGTCCGCTCCTGCAGGACCCGAAGGAGCCGCACCTGCAACGCCGGGCTCACCTCGCCGATCTCGTCGAGGAAGAGCGTCCCTCCCTGCGCGATCGCGAACCGGCCCTGCCGGTCCCTCGTGGCGCCCGTGAACGCGCCGGCCCGGTAGCCGAAGAGCTCCGACTCGAGGAGCGTGTCGGGAAGCGCGCCGCAGTTCACCGCGACGAACGGCCCACGGGCCCTGGGGCTGAGCGCGTGGATCGTCCGCGCCACGAGCTCTTTGCCGGTGCCGGTCTCGCCCAGGAGAAGGACCGTGCTCGGGCTCGCGGCGATGGCCGGGAGCGCCTCGAAGAGCCGCTGCATGAGCGGACTGCGGCTGGAGAGGTCTCCGACGCGGGACTTCCCCGCGAGCTCTTCCCTGAGGGCCTCCACGTCGGAGAGGTCGCGGAACGTCTCGGCCCCGCCGGTCACGTTGCCGCGCGCATCCCTGAGGACGGCGGTCGAGATGCTGACGGGGACCCGGGTCCCGTCCGC
>CALBDV010000341.1 GCA_937927565.1 uncultured Holophagales bacterium | reverse complement strand
CCGAGGACCAGGTCCTCCCCTTCCAGAAGGTAGATCGCCCCGGTGTCGAGGCCGAGCGCCTCCACCGCGCTCTCGATCGCCGTCTGGAGCACCTCCTCGAGATCGAGCGAGGCGCCCAGCCGGCGACTCACCCGGAGAAGCAGCGAGAGCGCCGGGGACGGCATCCTCGAGATGGACCGCAGCACGCGCGCGGAGGCGCTCGACGGCATCTTCACTCCTCCCGGTCGGACCCGACGGAACGTGCCTTCAGTTTACGCGCGAGGTAGAGGGACGGGCGTGCCGATTCCCTGCGGGCGCACCACCTGCTCGCCCCGCCCCCTCCCCTTCGCCCCGCGGCCCGCGGTCGCCCGGCCGCCAGAGGAGGAAGACGAGCGCGAGAATCGGAAGGACGACGCCGAGACCGGCGAGCCACTTGCCCCGACCCGAAAGACCGTTCTTCCCCTTGAGGACGAAGAGACCCGAGATCGCGAGGAACCCGAGGATCACGGCGTAGACGTCGGCCGCCCAGGTCCACCACCCCTTCGGCTCGTTCAGGTGGAGGAAGTTCATCTCCCTGAGGGCGAAGCGGCCGCGCGGTTTCTCGATCGTCGCCGTCCCCGCCGTCGCGTCGGCCTTCACGCTCCACCCCTCGTAGAAGAGCTCGACGAGGTGCGGGGCGGAGCGGAAGGACGACTTCGGCGGTCCGGGAAGCGCGAGACGCTCGACGAGGGCCGCCGTCATCGTGTCGCGGTCGGAGACGGGGACCGGTGCAAACGTCCGCGTCTCGACCTCCAGCTTCCAGCTCGGGTTCCACTGGTGCCGGTGATTCAGCGCGACCCCGGAGATCGCGTAGACGAGCGTCAGCCCGGCTGCGAGGTACCCGAGGTCGCGGTGGAGGACGTTGTTGAGCCTGCGCCAGTTCAAGACCGGACGCGGCCTACTCGACGACGGCGCCGACACCCATGATCTGGTAGACGGTCTGCGGGCCGGTGATCTTGGACTCGTCGCACTTGGTCCCCTTCTCCTCGGCCTCGTGCTTCGCCCTCGCGATCGCCTGCTCCTTCGTCAGCTCCATCTTCTTGAAGGTCCCCTCGGCGACGACCTTCTTCCCCTTGTCGGTCAGCGGGAAGACGATGACGCCGTCCTCGACCTTCACCTTGATCGTCTGGAACTCCTTGTCGCCGGCGACGTTGATCCAGCAGCCGCGCTTCGGGCAGACCTCGGTGATGAGCCCCTCCACCTTCACGACCTTGCCGACGTAGTCGTCCGGCTTCGCCATCAGCTCGGAGAGCTTGACGGGCGTCGCTTCCGAGACGCCCTTGCCGTACTTCGTCGCGGCGAAGGCGGGTGTTGCGGCGACGGCCGCGAGGGCGAGCACGGCGAACGTCGTGCGGAGGGAGTTCTTCATGTTTCGGTTCTCCTCGTTCAGGGGTGCGGGCGCGGCGCGCCCGAGCGGCGGATTCTACCGTCGCCCGGCCTCAGGCGAGGAGAGCCCCCTCGTGGACGAGGAGCCAGCGCTTCCGCTCGATCCCGCCGGAGAACCCGTGGAGGCCGCCGTCGCGGGCGAGGACCCGGTGGCACGGGACGACGATGACGGCCGGGTTGAGCGCCGCAGCCATCCCGACCGCACGGAACGCTTTCGGCTCACCGATCGCCGCCGCCACGTCACCGTAGGCGCGCGTCGTCCCGGGGCGAATCCGCCGCAGCTCGGCCCAGACCTTCTCCTGGAACGGCGTCCCGGCGAGGTCGATCTCGATCGAATCGACCGCCTCGAGGTCACCGCGGAAGTAGGCGCGCAGGCGCGTAAGGACCCCACCCGGGTCGCGCTGCTCGGGAAAGAGGTCGGTCCCGAACCGGGCGAGGAGGTGGGCGCGGGTGGACGGAGCGTCGGCGTCGAACGTCAGCGTGCAGAGGCGACCGTCCCAGACGACGGCGAGGAGCCGCCCGACCGGAGTCTCGAGGGCCGCGCTCGCGAGCCTCACGTCTTCAACGCTACACCGATTCGGGGCCGTAATGAGTGGACCGGCCCACGTCTCCTACCGGAGCCCCTCGACGACGTACAGGTCCGAGAGGATCTGAGGGCAGCCATAGATGATGGCTTTGCCGTCGGGGCGGACGAGGATCGGACCCACCGCAACGACTCCCGCCGGGTCCGCCGGCCAGATCTCGGCCGCAGGCTTGCGAGCGCCCGTGGCCGGGTCCAGGCGGAAGAGGCGCGCGGGCAGGGCCGAAGAGGAGACGACGAAGAGCGCTCCGCCGTCCGCCCAGCCGACGACGCGTTCGCCGGGGAGGAGCCCCGAGATTCCCGAGGCCGGCCCGCCGTCGAGCGGCTGCAACCAGGTCGTAGCGTCGGCCCGCGACGTGAGGACGAATCGGCCGTCCGGCGATACGGGGAACGTCGCACCCGCCGCAAAGACGACTCCTTCCGGGCTCACCGGCCGGGGAGACCCGGCCCCCAGGTCCTGGATGTAGAGCCGGGCGGGCGCTCCGGGCTCACCTCCTCCGAAGACGATGCGCTGTCCGTCTGGAAGCCAGCTCGCCACGCGGTGGTCGAGGGCGCCGGAGAGGAGCGCCCTCGGCGAGCCCGCGCCGGTGGGGAGAAGGACGAGTTTCGCGGGTGTGTCGAGGGTCGCCGTGAGAGCCCATTTCCCGTCCGGGGAGAGCGCCAGCGCGTTGCCCCGGCCCAGGCGCGTCGCCGGACCGCCGTCGGTCGTCCGAATGTAGATGGCGTAGTCCCGTCCGCCCCCGTCTCCCAGTTCGTCGAACAGGAGGCGCGACCAGTCGGCCGAGACTCCGCGAGGGTAGGTCCAGTCGAGCCACGAGAGCTCCACGTCGCGAACGGCCCCGTCGGCACGATAGAAGACCCGACGCCGCCACTTGTCGTCGGAGACGAGGACACGGCCTTCCTTCGAGACGTCGTGCAGTGTCAGGTTCCCCGAGACGCGCAGCAGCGGGCGGTCGCGGCCCGCCAGGTCGACGGCACGCAGCTCCCGGCCGGCCCCCGCAGGCGCCGCCGAGTACCAGATCTCCTTCCCGGAGGGAGACCACGCGAGTCCCCCGGCGCTCTGCCAGGTTCTGCCCAGCGTGACGGGCGCCTCCCCGCCCCGGACGACCGTCACCGAGCCCCGGTCGTCCCAGCGGAGGGGGTGGTGGACGAAGGCGATGCGCTCGCCGTCGGCAGAAACGCGCGGGTGAGACACCCACCCGTCCGTCAGGAAGAGGACCTTTCCGATCGGCATCTCGAGCCGCGTCTTCCCGTCGACGTCCCTCACGACGGCGAGCGTCTCGCCGTCGGGGGCCCAGTCGGCCTCGCGGACCGCCTCGAGGATGTCGCGCGGGGCGCGACCCCCGATCGGTGCCCGTGCGAGGGTCCCCGAGGCGTCGAAGAGCGACCGGAAGGTCCGCCCGACGGAGAGGGCCATCTCTCCCGACGGCGAGACCGAGAGGACGTCCGCGTCGGGCAGCTCGGCCCGCTGCGGTTCGGGACTCCCGGGCTGGGTGACGAAGAGGCGGATCGGCGCTCCGTCCCACGCGGCCCCGAAGACGACCGTCTTCCCGTCCGGCCCGAAGCGGGCGGATCGGATGCTCCCTCGGGAGAACGTCAGCCGGCTCATCTCGGGTGGCCCGGTCGGACCTCCCGCGCGGCCTGCCCACCAGCCCGCGCCGATGAGGGCCGCGGCCAGCACGAGACCTGCCGCGACGGCGCCCGCGACGACGGCGACCCGGCCCCTTCGACGGGAGGGAACGACCGGTCGTTCGGCCGCGGTCGTCCGGGGGACGCTCGCCGCCCCGACGGCTTCGAGAGCGAACGCGACGTCCCGCGCCGACTGGAACCGCAGCGCCGGCGTCTTCTCGAGGCACCGCCGAACGAGCCGGTCGAGGCCGGGCGCGACCGGCGGGACGACCCCCGAGAGATCGGGCGGCTCGTCCGTCAGGACGGCGACCATCGTGTCGGCAGGCGTCGCCCGGGAGAACGGGGGGCTTCCCGAGAGGAGCTCGAAGAGGACGGTTCCGAGCGCGAAGATGTCGGATCGACCGTCCACCACCTCTCCACGCACCTGCTCGGGCGACATGTAGTCGACGGTGCCGACCACGAGCCCCGCCGCGGTCTCCTTCATCCGCGTCGCGACCGTGTCTTCCGGCCTCGAGGTGCGAGACGGAGCACGTCTCGCGAGGCCGAAGTCGAGGACTTTCGCGCGCCCCTCGGGGGTGACGACGACGTTCGCGGGCTTGAGATCGCGGTGGACGATGCCGCGCTCGTGAGCCGCCGCGAGGGCCTCGGCGATCTGCCCGCCCAGCGCCGCGACCTCCCGTGACGAGAGTGGCCCGTGAACGAGTCGCTGCCTCAGGCTCTCGCCCTCGAGGAGCTCCATCACGATGTAGGGCTGGCCATCCTCTTCGCCGTAGTCGTGGATCGTGACGATCCCCGGGTGATTCAGGGCGGAGGCCGCCCGGGCCTCCTCGACGAAGCGGGCGAAGCCGTCGGAGTCGCGAAGGACGTCCTTCGGAAGGACCTTGACCGCCACCTCCCGCGACAGCCGGCGGTCGCGAGCCTTGTAGACCTCACCCATACCGCCAGCGCCGACGAAGCCGACGATCTCGTACGGGCCGAGATGACTCGGGTGAGGAGCGGACAACAAGGGCCTCCCGGCCATTCTAGGGCCGGGGCGGGGCCGTCACCCCGCTGACGGAATCGAACTGGGGGACTTTCCGTCTCTCAGGCCGCCCGGGCTCTCCGCGCCGCGATGAACGACCGGATCGCGACGACGAGGAATCCGGCACAGAGGAGCGCCATGACGCTCCGGAGGACGACGGCCGCGGGACGGGCCGCCTCGCCGGCGAGGAGGGCCGGAATTCCGAGGAGCCCCGAAACAGAGGGGAGGAACCCGAGCAGCGCCACGGCTGCCGCAGCGTGCATGGCGTGCCTGCGCAGGTGTTCCTTCCGCCCCACGAGGCCGCAGATTCCGAGGAGGACGCCGAATCCGACCGGTATCAGGGCGGTGGGGGTCTGGTACGCGACGTAGCCACCGACGCCGGTGAGGACGAGGAGGCCACCGAAGAGGAAGGCGAGAGAAGAGACGTTCATCGAAGGCGCTAACGTGTGGGGAGGGGTCCCGGATTCCCGGTTCCCGTTGCCGGTGACGGAGGTTCCGGCCGAACGGCCGCGGCCAGGACCGTCGCCGCGACGATTCCCGTGGCCCCGGCGAGGTTCACGGCCGCGAAGCCGAACCGCTCGTAGACGGGTCCGAACGCGAAGGCGCCGAGGGCGATGGCGAGGTCATAGGAGCCGTAGAACGCCGCCATCGCCGCCCCGCGGGCCTCTCCCGAGCGGTCCACCGTCCAGGCCGTCAGGGCTGGGAACGAGAGGCCCGAGATGCCGATACCGTAGAGCGCCGCCGCCACGGCGAGCGAGAGGGGGCCCCGCGCGAGGCCCGTCAGCGCGACGCCGGCGGCCCCGACGAGCAGACCCGGGATGATGACCGCCCGCCGCCCGTGACTGTCGGAGAGGCGTCCGGCAAACGGCCGGACGACGAGGATCGACAGGGCGTAGAAGCCGAAGTACGCCCCGGTCCGGGCCGGTTCGGAGCCCAGTTCCACCGGGACGAACGCGATGATCGCCCCGTAGGAGAGCGAGGAGAGGAAGAGCACGGCGCAGGGAAGGAGCGCGCCGCGGGGAAAACCCCTCTCGGCCGCTGCACTCACGGAGTGGCGCGGCTCGGCCACGGGAATCACCAGCCCGAGCGCGACGAGAAAGAGCGCGGCCGTGCCGAGGAACGCCGCCGGCGCGCCGCCGAGACGGACCAGCCCACCTCCCGCCGCCGGCCCGAGCGCCATCGCCACCGTCGGCGCCAGTCCCCAGATGCCGATCGCCTCTCCTCGGCGGGCGGCCGGCGCGAGGTCGGCGACGAGCGAGGCGATCGCCGTCGTCGCGAATCCCCAGCCGACCCCCTGCATGGCGCGCAACGCGAGGAGCGCCCCGAGCGACGCGGCGAGCGGCAGGAGGGCCGTCGCCGTCGCGAAGAGGGCGAGCCCGCCGAGGGCGAACGGCCGCCGGCCGCGCCGGTCGATCGCGCGCGCCGAGAGGAACCGCGTCGCCACCGCGGCGATCGACGCGAGGCCGATGACGATCCCCACCTCGCTCTTCGACGCCCCGCGCGCCGCCGCGTAGGGCGGCAGGACGGGGATCAGGAAGTAGAAGCCGAAGAACAGGACCGCCGTCGCGGCGACCAGGAGGACGAAGGACCGGGTGAGGATCCGGCTCGAGCTCAGGGCCTCTCCTCGAGGTCGAGAAGGTGCAGGTCGAGCGCCTTGACCGAGACCTGGATCTCGCGCACCGAGAGCGCGAGCGAAACGATCATCAGGACGAGGCTCCCCGCGAAGAGCCCCTTCCCGAGAGCGCTCTTCCCGAAGAAGAGGACGAACATGCAGAGGACGCAGGCGAGCAGGCTCGAGACGCCCGCCGCCTGCATGTTCCGGATGAGGTGGATCCGGTACCTCAGGTTGTCGATCTGTCTCGGGATGAGCGGGTCGGGGTGTTCGCGATGGCGGGTGTGGAGGCTCCTGACGAGTGAGGCGAGCGCGAGAAACCGGTTCGTGTAGGCGAGGAGGAGGAGCGAAACCGCGGGAAAGAGGAGCGCGGGGGTCGTGAGGCTCAGCTCCATGGCCATCGCACGATAGCCGAAGCGCGGCGGGAACTTCCGTCGTCGCCGGGGGTCTCATCCGCAAACGACGGAGGAGGACGACGATGCTCCAGCTTGTGACGCCCCCCGAACGTTCCCGGCCCGCGCTCCTGGCCTCGATCGGAATCCACGCCCTGGCGGCCTCCGCATTCGGATTCGTCCCGCTGCTCGCTTTCCCGATCGCTCCCGGCTGGCAGGGCGAGGTGTGGGTCGTCACGCAGCCCGACCTCTCGTTCCTGCGCGAAGTGACGAAGGTCGACCTGCGGGGCCCCGGTCGTCGGGATTCTGCTCCGCGCGGCCCGGCGGGTGGCGGGCTCCCGGCTGCGCGGCGCGACGGGCCGCGAGCAGAGCCGTCCGCCGCGACCGTCCAGCCGACCTCCATCCTCGCCGAGCTTCCCCTGCCGCCAGAGTTCGAGCCTTCGGGAGACCCCGGCATCGAAGGGGGAATTGGCGAGCCGACGGGCTCCCCGCCGGGAGGCGGTGGCGAAGACGGCGCCCCGGGCCGGCCGATCGACGTCCGCGACGGAGCGCTCCCGCCCGACATCGTCCTGCCGGTTCCGCTCGAGACTCCCTCGCCCCGGTATCCCGACACCGCCCGCATCGCGCGGATGGAAGGGGCCGTCATCCTCTCGGCGACGATTGCTTCCGACGGCCGTGTCGTCGACGTGGAGATCGAGAAGAGCATGGGCCCGTTCCTGGACCGGGCCGCCACCGAAGCCGTCTCGCGCTGGCGCTACGTCCCCGCGCGCATCGGCTCGACACCAGTGGCGGTGATCCTGCGCGTGACGCTCACCTTCCGGCTCCTCTGACCACCCCGGAGCTCCGTGCCAGGCGTGCAATCGTGTATTGTTTTCAACAATACACGATTGCACGCCTGGCACCGCACTCCCGCTCCGGCGGCGCGCGGCTGCGCGGCGGGGACGAAGTCCTACCCGTCGGTCCAGCGGAACCGGAGGCGCGCGACGGTGAGGAACAGGGCGGTGTAGCCGAGAAGGACGGCTGTGGCGGGGAGGGCGCCGGACACGAAGCCGGCGCCTCGCCACGTCACCGCGTCGAGGCCGTCGATCGCCCATCGCGTCGGCAGGACGAGCGTGACGGTTCGGAGCCACTCGGGGAAGACGAAGGCCGGGACCCAGCCTCCTCCGAGCATGACGAGAAGGAGGATCGCTAGGATCGAGAGGCCGCGCGTGGCTCCGGGGGTCTTCCCCAGCGCCGCGAGGAGCAACCCGAACGAGGAGGCCATCAGCGCCGCCGCCACGAGGAGCAGGAGGAAGCCCGGAATGCTCCCCTGTATCCGTATTCCCAGCACGACGATGCCGAACGCGAAGGTCGCTCCCACCGAGATGAGACCGACGAGCGCGCCGGCGAGGGCCTTGCCGACGAGGAGAGACGAGCGCGAGAGCGGCGCGGCGCGGAGCCGTTTCCAGAGCCCTCCCTGCCGCTCCAGGAGGAAGGCGATGCCGAAGTCGAGCGCGACGAAGAGGAGGAACTGGATCCCCATCCCGGCGAAGGAGTGGGCGTAGCTGTTGTACGTCACTCCCCTGCGCGCGGTGACCGCTTCCTCCTTCAGAGTAAAGGGGACCGCGGTGCCAGGCCCGCGCGCAGGGGCACCGGCGCCGTCGGGCACGGCCTTCGTCGACTCCTTCCATCGGGTCACGTCGCGCAGGAGCTGCTTCAGCGTCTCGCGCTCGGGCGTCGACGGCGCGGGATCGGCTTCCAGGTTCCGCAGGCTCTCCTCGAGGACCGTCGTTCCCGAGCTCCCGCCGAACGCCTCGCGGGACGCCTCGCGGAAGACCTTCTCGGAGAGGAGGCCCCTCACGAGGCCGGCCTCCGTCGCGCGCGACGGGTCGACGAGAAGAGCGATCTCGGGGGCCTTGGCGGCACCGAAGAACGCGCGTACGGAGTTGTCGCCGAAGTCCTTCGGCAGCAGGACCGCCGCCGCGGCCTTTCCTTTCCTCACGGCCTCCCGCGCGGCGGCTTCGGTCGCCGGCGTCACGGCGAGGAGCGGATCGGCCCCGAGCCCCGCCACCACGGCCCGCGACACGGCGCTGCCGTCGGCGTCGGCGACGAGGACCGGGATCTTCGCCGTGTCCTGCTTCCCGGCTCCCGAGAAGAGGAAGCCGAAGAACGTCGCCAGGAGTATCGGGGTGACGATTCCGACGATGACGGAGCGCCGGTCGGAGAGAAACACCTTCAGCTCGTGGACGACGATCGCCAGGGCCTGCTTCATCGCTCGTCCCTCAGCGCGTGCCCGGTCAGGTGGAGGAAGACCTCCTCGAGGCGCGGCGTCCCTCCGTCCAACCCCGGGACGGCGATGCCTCGCGCCGCCAGGAGAGCGATCGCCGCGCGCGCTTCGACATCCAGCTCGGGACCGGTGGACCGCGGGAGGAGCGCGCCGAGCTCGACGGCCGTCCCCTCGGCCACCACCCGGCCGTGATCGACGATGACGATCCGGTCACAGAGCCGCTCGGCTTCCTCCATGTAGTGCGTCGTGTAGAGGATCGCCTTCCCCGCGTCGCGCAGCGCCTCGAGGCTCTCGAAGATGGCGTTGCGGCTCTGCGGGTCGACACCCGTCGTCGGCTCGTCGAGGAGAAGGACGTCGGGGTCATGCAGGAGCCCGGCCGCGAGGTTCAGGCGGCGCTTCATCCCGCCGCTGTAGGTCTTCACGCGGTCGCGTCGCCGATCGGAGAGGCCGGTGAGGTGCAGAACGTCGTCGATTCGGGAGGCGAGACGTGTCCCGTCCAGGCACTGGAGCGCCCCGAAGAACCGGAGGTTGTCGTCCGCCGAGAGCTCCTCGTACAGTGCCAGCTCCTGCGGCACGAGACCGAGGCGCCGTTTCGCCGGGTCGGTGTCGCCCGCCAGCGCGACCCCGGAGACCCGCACCTCTCCCGCTTCGGGGGGCAGCAGGCCGCAGATGATCGAGACCGTCGTCGTCTTGCCGGCCCCGTTCGGGCCCAGGAGGCCGACGATCGTCCCTTCCTCGACGCGGAACGACACGCCGTCGACGGCGGGGATGCCGCCGTAGGACCTGCGCAGACCGGAGACTTCGAGAGCCGGGGTCACGGACGGGCCCGCGGGGAGAGATACATGGGTTCAGGGTACGGGAGCGGCGCGGAATTGTTCCGGCCCGCGCCCGGAGCGCCCCTCTCCCGGGGCCGCCTCGGAGGCTCCCGGCCTCGGGTTGCCGCTCGCCGATCGAGCCGGCAGGGCGCGCCCTTGACATCCGAAGAACGTAGTACTAAGTTCTTAGTATGCCAAGGAGACCAGGACCCCTCACGGAAGTCGAGCTCGAGATCATGCACGTCGTCTGGGAGCTCGGAGACGCGACGGTGAAGCAGGTCCACGACGTCCTGTCGGCCCGCCGCCCCGTCGCCTACACGACCGTCATGACGATGCTCGGCCTCCTCGCCAGGAAGGGGCACCTGAAGCGGGAGGAGTCGGGGAAGGCCTTCGTCTACCGGCCGGCCCACACGAAGGGGCGCGTCGTCTCCAAGATGCTCGATGACTTCGTCGACCGCGTTTTTCACGGCTCCGCGCGGCCGCTCGTCCTCGCCCTCCTGAAGGATCGGAAGATCTCGAAGCGCGACCTCGAGGAGATCGCGCGGCTCGCGGAGGGGAACGAATGACACCCCTGCTCGTCGATCTCGCCTCCTGGTGGCTGCAGGCCGGTCTGCTCCTCGGCGCGGGTCTCGTCCTGCCCGGTCTGGTCCGGCTGCGCGATCCGGGCATCCGGCTTCGGCTGGGCCAGCTCCTCCTCGCCATCGCGATCCTCCTGCCCCTCCTCCAGCCGCGCGCCGCATCCCAGGCGGACGGAATCCCCGGGACCGGGCCGGTCTTCTCGCTCGCCATCCTCGTCACCGGAAAGCCCCCGGTCGCCGCGGCCTCCGTCGAAACGGCAGTCCTCGTCCTCCTGGCGACAGGGGCCGCGCTGCGGCTCGCCTGGCTCGGGGCCGGGCTCGTCCGACTCCGGTCCCTTCGCCGCCGCTCCCGTCCGCTCGCGCCCCTGCCCCCTTCGATCGCCTCCGCGAGCGAGCGCATCGGCGCGACGGCGGAGATCCTCGTTTCCCCGGAGGTCGCGTCTCCCGTAACCCTCGGCTGGCTTCGTCCCGCGGTCCTCCTTCCGGCGAGCTTCCTGCTGCTCGAGGAGGCCGAGCAGGAAGCCGTGGCCTGTCACGAGCTCCTGCACGTGAAACGGCGGGATTCGTGGGCTCTCCTCCTCGAGGAGGGCGCCCGGGCGCTCCTCTGGGCGCAACCCGCCGCCTGGGGGGTCCTCTCCGGCATCTCGCTCTCGCGCGAGCAGGCCGTCGACCGCGCCGCGGTCGACTCGACGGGAGATCTGCGGGCCTACCTGCGCGCCCTCGCGGTCCTGGCCCGCCTGAGCCAGGAGTCCCCGGCGGCCGCGCTCCCCTTCCACACGCGGAGCCACCTCGTCCGAAGGGTGGCCCACCTGGCAAAGGAGGTCCCCATGTCACGAACGCTCACTTCGCTCGCGACAGTCGTCGCGGCGGCATCCCTTTTCCTCGTCGGAGCCGCGGGAGCTGCGGCCTTTCCGTTCGGGGACGATTCGCAGCCTCCGGCCGCGAAGGCGGCCCCGGCGAAGGCAGGCAGCGTCGCGGCCAACGACGGCGACGCCCTCGAGGTCGGCGGCGACGTCAAGGAACCGGTGGTGACCTCCCGGGTTCAGCCGACCTACCCCGAGGAAGCGCGGAAGAGCAGGATCCAGGGCATCGTGAAGATCTCGGCGGTCATCGACACGAAAGGAACCGTGACGAAAGTCGAGCCGATCGAGTCGCCCGACCCGACTCTCGCCGCAGCCGCCGTCGACGCCGTGAAGAAGTGGACCTACAAGCCCGCGACGCTCGAGGGGAAGCCAGTGAAGGTCAGAATGATCATCACGGTCGCCTTCAAGCTCGCATAGCCGGACAAGCCCCCGCCGATTCTCACGCCCCGGGGCCTTCGGGCTCCGGGGCGTTCTGCTCTTCGCCCCGCCTCGAGCGCGCCCCGGTTTCCCCCGGATCCCTTGACACTCTCGGGATCCGGAAATACAGTACTGTCGTAGTCCTAATTGAACCACCGTCTCGATTAGGACGGGGGCGGGAAGACGAAACAGCCATGATCCGGATGAACAAGCTCACCGACTACGGGGTCGTCCTGCTGACGACGTTTGCCCGAGAGCCGGCACAGGGAGTCAGCGCGCGCGAGCTCTCGACGCGGACGGGGATTCCCCAGCCGACGGTCGTCAAGCTCCTGAAGACCCTGCTGAAGGCGGG
>CALBDV010000340.1 GCA_937927565.1 uncultured Holophagales bacterium | reverse complement strand
CTCGCGCTCTCTGTTGAAGTCCCACGTACTGACGGTACCGACCTACATGACAGAGCCGCTCCGCGCACTGTTTCAAACGTCCGCAACTGCCGCAGATGGTGCTCGAGTCGTCCGGTTACGGCGAGAAGGGATGGAAGAGACTCGGGAGTCGCAGCGCAAGGCTCGGGTGGTCCAGCGACGCCACCACGGCTATGCGCAGACCTACGGGCTGTCGAACGCGGCACGCGTTCCTCACCTGAGAGTCAGTCGAAGACCCACATCGCGAGCACAAGCGCGCAGACGAGCACCAGCGCGAAGCCGTTCGACACCGGCATCCCCCACCAGGCTCCGGCTGCCTTCGCGGGCGGCCTGTTGGGGCTCGGGTTATGGCTCATGGCGTCTCCATCGGTTCACGGGCTCGTCGCCGAATCTTCGCACCTGCGACGTTGCACGTCAGGGAGACCGTCGGGACTCGGCCTTCGGCCCGGACTGCCACATCGTCGGGTTGTGTAACAAGGCCGCTAAATGCGCCGAGGGGGCGCCGGCTCTGGCGCAGAGGGCGCTGCCGACGAAAGTGTTGTGGCCGCATCACCGATCCGCCCCCACATGCCGCGGTTGGTGCGTGCACCGCGGTCGGTGATGATGTGGCCATGCCAGTGCGCCTCCTCGACGAGCAGCACGCTTCCGAGCTGCGCGCAGCGCCGTTGTCGTACACCCCGCGCGAAGGCCCAGAAGGCGATGCGCCGCCCGGCTATAGCCACCTGAACCGCTCCGTCACGCTGACTCGGCGCGACTTCGACGGCGCCGCCCGCGATCTCTTCGCGTGGCGGATGCACTCCAAGGCTGGGTTACAGGTGCAGGCCTCTGATGTCCCTCTGCGACACCACACCGTGGTGCTGATGCGATGGGGGCTGGGTGCACTCTCGGTGAAGATCCCTTGTCGCGTCCTCGACGTCGTCGACGAGAGGCGGCGCCGAGGCTTCAAGTACGGCACCCTGCCCGGTCACCCGGAGGCCGGCGAAGAACGATTCCTCCTCGAACAGCTTGACGACGGTCGCATCCTGCTCACCATCACCGCGTACTCGCGGCCGGCCTCAACACTGGCCAAGTTCGGTGGCCCGATCAGCCGAGCCGCCCAAAGCTTCATGACCCAGCGCTACCTCGAGGCCTTGGATCGCCTGTAGCTAACCTCCGGACCTGCCGCGTCCCGTGACACGCGACTTCTGCCTCCAGCTTCCATAGGCTCCTTTCTGTGGGCCAGCGCACCGTGTCGCGACAGACCATGCTCGTTCGCGTCCTCGCCGGTCTGGCGGGCGCGATTCTCCTTGTCCTGCTCGTTGGCATCGGAGATCGCCACGTTGGCATCTCCGAGCTGGGAGGGGAGCCCGGCTCGGCCGTCCTCACCATGTCGGTGAAGAGCTGCAACCAACACCCTCGCGTGGAGGTTGACGAATCCGCGTCCCAGGTCAGGCTGAGCGCGTTCATCGATCGTCCTGGATTGCTCGAGGGTCAGGACGAGTGCCTCGACCAAGCCAAGGTGGCCCTGAACTCTCCCTTGGGGGCTCGGACGGTCTCGACACATCGACCGACCGAGTGCTCGTGCTCGTTCCCAGCACCGAATAGCTAGGCGGACGGTTGCCAAACGTCCGAAACTGCCGCTGACCGCGCCGTCGCGGTCGACACGACCGTTGCGTGCACACACCCCTAGGATCCTCGGCATGGCAAGCCCTGAGCGCAGACTTGTGAACAGCCTCTGGGACCTGCGTGACGACGCGTATGACCATCCCGAACGCTGGAACGGCGTAACCGCCGAGGCCGTCTTTCAGCGGCTTGCCGAAGTCGTCGAGGAAGCGGGCGAGCGCGGAGAGCCGATCGACTGGTCGCGTGACGTCGCGGCACGGATGATCGCCTGGAGAACGGCCGACGATCAGGGTTGAGGCGACTCGGGCCGAATCCATGCGGATATGCCGCGGGACGGTCAACCTCGCCCGGCTGGGTCAGGCGCCGGTCGGACGTCGTGGGTACGGGCGGATCACGACTGCAGCGAGAACGACCCACAGCACGATCAAGAGAAGACGTAGCCAACCCGCCATCTCAACGATCCCAGAGAAGTAGACGACGGCGACGAACGCGGGCACCAAGATGAGTGCGGGATACCACCACCGCCCCAGTGCCTCCATCATGCTCCGAAGTTACCGCCTGCCAAGCCTCACGGTCGGCGCTTACGTCTTCGCGCTCATGCCGTGGGGCGGGTGCTTACATGTACCGGTGGAGGACACTTACGAAGGCTGGCTGGAGCGGCTCGACGCTGCAGCTCTCAAGCACCTGGAGAACGCCGGCTACCGAGTACTGGAGTCGGCGTCGGAGGACAGGTGCCGCACCCATGTCTTCGCGGTGCCCGGGAAGGACGGCCTCGTGCGGTTGTCCGTCGACGGCGAGCTCTTCTCCCTCTCGTTTCCTGGCGGCTATTCGTGGACCGAGTTTGCCTATGAGGACGAGGACCGGGATGAGGCATTGAACGACCTCCTGCTGTTCCTTGATGCTTACGCGTCGCCAGGCACCCGCGAGATCACGGTTCCTCGTCGTCTGCTCCCGGACCGGAAGGAGTTGCGTGTCAGCAACGGCGCGGTGCTCCGTACCCGCGGCTGGAGTAGCGGTCCGCCGTCCTGACCACCGCCCCTACACGTCCGCAATTGCCGCGTACCGGGGATGGTCCGTCGTGATCTTGTGTTGGCTCACAGGACGGGTTGGGAGTGAAATTTCACGTTGGTTGCGGCGGTGACGGCGCTAGCGGTCTGCCGAGCAGTCAGCGAGGTGGGCACGCTAGCGGTGATCACAAGGTCCCCATCCAGCTCGTACTCGTCTTCGAGCAGGCCTCCGAGTTCGGCCAAGGTGGACGTGATCAGTTCCATGAAGTCGTCCGCCTTGACCAGCCAGGACGGGCGGCCTGCGACGTCGGTTCTGATCGCTACTTGGTGCAGCGCGGGGACTTCAAGAACCGGTCCCTGCTGGGCTGGCCACGGCAACGATTGCTGCTCAGACAAGATGCGCTGACGGATCGCGTCTGTGGTTCGGTCGTGCTCTTGCGCCGCTGCGAAATGGAAAGCTGCGGCGGCCCCGAAGCCCGGTTGCCGGAGAGCTTCGGCCATGAGGTCTTCTTCGGTCACATCGAACCGGTCCGCGACGATCGCGTCTTCCGTGCCTTCCCAGGGCCGGGCCGCCACGTATCGAACGTCCTCGCTGGGGTCCGCGACCAGAACCTCCCTCACCTGCGGAAGGAGGAACAGGGACGCCGCGAGGGCGGTCCGCACCTGACGCGCAGGGTCGCGACTGAGCTGTGCCTGGGCGGACAGCCAGGGTGTGCTGGCGGCCACAGACTCGCGCACGGAGACCTTCTCGTGTCGGGCAAGTCGCAGGGCCCACTCCTGCGACAACGCTCCGCAGGTCGCGAGCCAGCCGGCCACCTTGTCAGACAGGGGCTCTGCGTCGCTCCAGAACTGTTCGTCTGACGCCATCCGGTCCGCGACCGCGGCGATCACTCTCCACGAACGATCCGAGAGGCAGGCGCGCATCAGCTCTGGCGAAGCCGCGGGGTTTAGCGGAACACTCGCGCGCACCCACTCGCTACGGTCGGCAGCCAACTCGACGAGCCGAGCTTGGTCGTTGGTGCTCAATGCCTCACGGCACCGGTCCACCGTGGCCGCCATCGGGCCTCCCATCTAGTCGCCTCGCGTCGAGGACAGTCTCCCCGAATGCGCGGCGACCTCAATGACAAACCGCCGGACCTGCCCGCGGGTCTCGCGCGCCGAGCGACCCCCAATCCGCAGACCGAGCCGCAAGTCCCAGACCCTAGGGATGCGCTGATTATCTCGGGTGGTCGGGGTGTCCCCCTGGCTGGGTTGG
>CALBDV010000339.1 GCA_937927565.1 uncultured Holophagales bacterium | reverse complement strand
CTCGCCAAGCTCGTCGAGGCGGAGAGCTTCGAGAAGTTCCTCCACGCCAAGTACGTCGGCCACAAGCGCTTCTCCCTCGAGGGGGGCGAGGCGGCCGTTCCCCTGATGACGCGGCTTCTCGACCGGGCCGCCGGGTTCGGGATCGAGGAAGCCGTCATCGGAATGCCCCACCGCGGCCGTCTCACGCTCCTGACGAGCGTCGTCGGGAAGCCGGTGTCGCAGATCTTCGCGGAGTTCGAGGACGCTCTCGACCCGCAGTCGATCCAGGGCTCGGGGGACGTCAAGTACCACCTCGGCGCCGTCGGGACGCACGAGGCGCCGGACGGGTCGCGGGTGAGGGTCGGCCTCGCGCCGAACCCGAGCCACCTGGAAGCCGTCGACCCGGTCGTGGAGGGGATGGTCCGCGCCAAGCAGGAGCGGGCGGGAGACGCGGCGCGCGAGCGGATCCTTCCGATCCTCCTCCACGGGGACGCCGCGTTCGCCGGCCAGGGGCTCGTCGCCGAGACCCTGAACATGTGCCAGCTCGACGGGTACCGGACGGGCGGGACGATCCACGTCATCGTGAACAACCAGATCGGCTTCACGACGAACCCGAAGGACGCCCGCTCCTCGCCGTACTGCACCGACGTGGCCAAGATGGTCCAGGCCCCGATCTTCCACGTGAACGGCGACGATCCGGAGGCGGTCCTCCACGTGGTCGACCTCGCGATGGAGTACCGGAAGGTCTTCCGCCACGACGTCGTGATCGACATGGTCTGCTACCGGCGGTACGGCCACAACGAGGGGGACGAGCCGAGCTACACGCAGCCGCTCCTCTACCAGAAGATCCGCAATCACTCCTCGGTCGCGCGCCTCTACGGGGACGCCCTCGTCCGCGACAAGGTCCTGACGGCCGGAGAGGTCGAGCAGCTCTGGGTCGACGCGAAGCAGAAGCTCGAGAGGGCGTACGACGCACCGGCCGGGAGCCGGACTCGCGGCGCCTTCTCGGACTCGCTCGTCGCGCCGGCGGCTCCGCGCTACGAGCCCGGGGGAGACGTCCGAGAGAAGCTCGCGCGCGTCGTGAAGGCCGTCTCGACGCTCCCGGCCGGCTTCGACGTCCACCCGAAGCTGCGGCCGCTCCTGAAGAGACGTGCCGACTACGCCAGCGGCCGCCCCGAGATCGACTGGGCGGGAGGCGAGATGCTCGCCTTCGGGATGCTCCTCCTCGAGGGGACGCCCGTTCGCCTCTCCGGGCAGGACTCGGGGCGCGGCACGTTCAGCCATCGCCACTCCGTTCTCGCGGACCCGAAGACGGGAGCCGAGTTCATCCCGCTGAACGCGATCGCCGAGCCGCAGGCCCGGTTCGAGGTCATCGACTCGTTCCTCTCGGAGGCCGGCGTCATGGGGTTCGAGTTCGGTTACGCGGTCGCCGACCCGTCGACTCTCGTTCTCTGGGAAGCCCAGTTCGGCGACTTCGCGAACGGGGCGCAGGTCATCATCGACCAGTTCATCGCCGGCTCCGAGCAGAAGTGGAGCCAGACCTGTGACCTGGTCCTCCTGCTCCCGCACGGGCAGGAAGGTCAGGGCCCGGAGCACTCCTCGGCCCGGCTCGAGAGGTTCCTCACGCTCTGCGCCGAGAACAACATGAGCGTCGCCAACGTCTCGACGCCCGCCCAGTACTTCCACCTCCTGATGCGCCAGATGCGCGACGACGTTCGGCGCCCGCTCATCGTCATGTCGCCGAAGAGCCTCCTGCGCCACCCGAAGGCGGTCTCGACGTTCGACGAGATCGCGGGCGGGTCGTTCCAGCCCGTTCTCGACGACCCGGCCTTCGCCGCCGGAGGCGCGGACGGAGTGCGGCGAATCGTCCTCGCGAGCGGAAAGCTCGTCTACGAGCTTCTCGCGGCCCGCGAGAAGGCGGCGAGCCCGGACGTCGCGATCGTCCGCCTCGAGGAGCTCTACCCGTTCCCGGGCGAGGCGCTGGGCAGGGTCCTCGCGCGCTACCCGCAGGACGCGACCCTCGTCTTCGCGCAGGAAGAGCCGAAGAACATGGGCGCGTGGCGCTTCGTCCGCGAGCAGTTCCTCGAGGGCGCCGTCCCGGGCGCGGGGCCGGGTCGACCCCTGAACTACGCAGGCCGGCGCTTCTCGGCGAGCCCGGCGCCCGGCTCGCACCACATCTTTGCGATGGAGCAGGAGGGGCTCGTCGCCGACGCCCTCGGCGTCGAAGCGGAAGTTCCGGCAAGCGCCTGAGGCGGGAGGGGGCGGGGCGTGGAGTCCACCCGCCCCCCCCGGCCGGCGTTTCGCTACTTCTTCTCGGCGGCTGTGGGGCGGATCTCCCGCGCGAGGCGTTTGGCCGCGTCGTCGATCGCGGCCGAGAGGGCCTGGGACTGAACAGTGACCGAGTCGGGGCGATCCTGGCGGGGGCTGTCCCAGCGTCCGATCTGCTGCACCGTCGCGAGGACCTTTCCGGTCGCGTCGAAAGCGGTCACTTCCGGGGCGCACTCGCCCCGGAAGAAGTAGACCGTGACCCGGGTCTGCCCGCGGACCTCCGTCTCCGTCATCGGTCGCGCCGCGCAGTCGTAGACGCGGACGGCGAGGTAGGCGTCGGCCGGAACGTCGCGGTGGAGAGCCTCGGTCCTCGCCGAGCTCTTCCCGAGGTCGGCGAACTTCGCGCCCCGGTTGCGGGCATCGACGACCTCGTACTGCTTCTCCCTCCCGAGCTCCCGCAGGAAGGACTGGGCGAACCGGGCCGTCGGCGGCGTTTCCCCTGCTTGCAGTCCGACGGCCCCGAAGCCCTCCGGGTACTCGACGGAGGCGAGGGCGAGTGTGCGGCCCGGAACGACCGTCGCAGACGTGGCGCACCCCGTGGTGATGAGCGCGAGGGCGAGCGGAGCGATGCCGGAGAGGAGTCTAGTAAGCCGTCGATTCATTCTTTGATTATCGGCCTGCAGCGTCCCCGGGTCACCGGAATTGCTCCAGAATCTCTGCGAGCGCCTGCCGGGAAGGGCGCAGGCGTTCCTCGCCGAGGGTCGTCAGGGGCTCGTCGACGGTGTTCAGGAGCCTCGCGAAGCTCGGCTTCTCCGGCTCGAGGTAGAGGATCCCGGTCAGGAACTCCTTCGCCGTCCGGCTCCGGTGCAGGGTCGCGAGGACCTGGTCCTTGTCGGTCGGGTCGTAGTCGCGCCCGACGGAGTGGAAACGCACGAGGCTCCCGTCCGGGAACGGGACGTCCCTCGTTTCGCCGGGCGGGATCTCGGCGACCGTGTCGTCGAAGTACGGCACGAACCCGATCTCGTGGAGCGGCTCCTCGTGGTCCTTGGCGTACTTGTAGCTCTTCGTCGACCCCTCGTGGTCGTTGAACGTGACGCAGGGCGAGACGACGTCGAGGACGGCGGTCCCGCGGTGGGCGATCGCGGCCTGGAGGATCGACTGGAGCTGCTTCATGTCGCCGGAGAAGGAGCGGGCGACGAAGCCGCAGCCGAGCTCGATGGCGAGCCCGCAGATGTCGATCGGGACGAGGTCGTTGGCCCCGCCCCCTTTCAGCGTCGACCCGACGTCGGCCGTCGCGGAGAACTGCCCCTTGGTGAGGCCGTAGACGCCGTTGTTCTCGACAACGTAGACGAGCGGCAGGTTCCGCCTCACGAGGTGGACGAACTGCCCGATGCCGATCGACGCGGTGTCGCCGTCGCCCGAGACGCCGATGCCGATCAGCTCGGGGTTCGCGAGGAGGGCTCCCGTGGCGACGGACGGCATCCGCCCGTGGACCGCGTTGACCCCCCAGGCCCGGTTCAGGAAGTACGCGGGCGTCTTGGACGAGCAGCCGATGCCGGAGAACTTCGCGACCCGCCGCGGCTCGATGCCGAGCTCGAAGAAGGCGGTGACGATCTGCTTCGTGATGACGTCGT
>CALBDV010000338.1 GCA_937927565.1 uncultured Holophagales bacterium | reverse complement strand
GCCCGGGCCGCCTCGGAGAGCGGGGCGGAGCCGCCGTCGCTCCTGAAGGTCGTCTTCCACGGGACGCTGGGGAGCGAGGCCATCCTGGCTTCGTGGCTCATGAGCGACGCGCGGGACGCCGAGATCGTCGAGAAGGGGGCCGTGCCGGAGCTCGCGAAGCTCGTGAAGGCCCGCCTCGGGCTCGAGGTCCCGGCCGACGCGGACCCGACGAAGCTGAGGGCCATCGTCGCCCGCTACGTCCTGGCCGGGGAGTTCCGGCTGGACCTTCGGTGCGAGCCGCCGGCGTCTCTCCAGGCAGTTCCGGTTCCGCCGTCGAAGGGGGACGAGGAAGCCGTTCGGGCAATGGCGCAGCTCCTCCGGGAGCGGCAGGCCGAGGGCTACGTGGCGCTCGCCGACAGGGTCGAGTCGCTCCTGGGCCTCGCCGGGGCGAAGGTCCCCGCGGAGGCGCTCGGGTCGATCGACACGTTCCGGTTCGAGGAGCGGGCGCTCCTCTCGTACTGCGGCGAGCTCATCGTCTCGGGGCGTTTCGACGAGGCGCTGGCCATCGTGGCCGAGCGGGAGCGGAGCTTCTGGCTCGATCGCGACGTGGTGCGGAAGGCCCACTGGGAGGCCTGCCACCTGATGGCCGAGCTGGGGCGGGAGGCGCGTGCGGTGCGGGCGGCCCTGCCGGCCGCGGGGCCGTCCCCGGAAGCGTGGATGGACGGCTACGTGCGAGAGGGGGGCTGGCACCGGCTGGACCTCCTCCAGCGGCGCCTCGAATCGCTGATGACGAGCCTCGACGAGGACCCGGACGAGCGGGCTCTCGGGGTCGTGAGGCGAGCCTACGAGGACGCCCAGCACGAGATGGCGCTGGGGTTCACGAAGGCGCTTCGGGGCGCGGGTTTCACGGTGGGCGGAAAGCTCCACCAGACACGGGTCTTCGCCGACGTCGTGACGCCCCAGCCGAAGCCGGTGGCCTATCTCCTCGTCGACGCGATGCGGTACGAGATGGGCGTGGAGCTGGCCTCGCGGCTGCCGAAGGGGGCCGAGGTCGACCTCCGGCCTGCCCTCTGCGCGCTCCCGAGCATCACGCCGGTGGGGATGGGGGCGCTCATGCCCGGGGCCTCGGGGAGCTTCGCCGTCGTCGAGGAAGGGGAGAAGCTCGGCGTCCGCGTCGACGGGTCGTTTCTGCCCGACCTGGCGGCGCGCCGGAAGCACGCGATCGCGAGGGTGCCGAAGCTCGTCGACCTCACGCTCGACGAGCTCCTGAGCCTTCCCGCGGGGAAGCTGAAGAAGAAGCTCGAGGGGGCGCCGGTCGTCCTCGTGAGGTCGCAGGAGATCGACCAGGCGGGCGAGTCGGGGTTCACGTTCCAGGCCCGCCGGGTCATGGACACCGTCATCGACAACCTCGCCCGTGCGATCCGCAGGCTGGCGGGGGCGGGAGTCGGAAGGACGGTGGTCACGGCCGACCACGGGCACGTCTTCTTCCCGGTGGCGCGGGACGAGTCGATGAAGACCGAGGCTCCGGGAGGAGCGACCGTCGACCTCCACCGCCGCTGCTGGATCGGGCGGGGCGGCGCCACTCCCGCCGGGACGATCCGGATCCCCGCCTCGGCGCTCGGCTACGCCTCGGACCTCGAGTTCGTCTTTCCCGAAGGGGGAGGAGTCCTGAAGGCCGGCGGCGACCTCGCCTTCCACCACGGTGGGACGTCGCTTCAGGAGATGGTGATCCCGGTCCTGACGGTCCGGATGCCGGGAACGGAGCCGGCGCCCCAGGCCCAGGCGGCCGTCGAGGTGAGCGGCCTCCCGACCGCGATCACGAACCGGATGATGACGGTCACGGTGTCGAGCTTCCTCGGCGGGGTGTTCGGGGTGTCGTGGGTGTCGGAAGGCCGGCGCGTCGGGAAGCTGTTCGGGGCCGTTCCCAGCAAGGGGACCGCCGAGGTCGACCGTGACGCGGGCACGGTCACATTGTCGCCAGACTCCTCGGCGGCCTTCGTCCTCCTCCTCACGGACGACACGGTGAAGGAAGTCCGCCTGACCCTCCTCGACCCGGCGACCGACGCCGAGCTCTATCGATCCCCGGGGCTCATCCCGGTGAAGCTGGGAGTCTGAGATGACGAACGATCAGGCCGGCGTGGCCGTCCCCGCGCGGGACGCCCTCGACGACAAGGCGAACAGGTTCTTCAGCGGGAAGGTCGTCCGGAAGGACCTCGTCCGGAAGGTGAAGGTCGGGACGAACGTCCCGGTCTTCGTCCTCGAGTTCCTGCTCGGCAAGTACTGCGCCTCGTCGGACGAGGTGGCGATCCAGATGGGCCTCCAGGTCGTCAACGACACGCTGGCGAACAACTACATCCGGCCCGACGAGGGGCAGAAGGCCCAGAGCCGGGTCAAGGAGAACGGCCGGCACTCGTTCATCGACAAGGTGAAGGTCCGCCTCGTCGACTCGGACTACTGGGGCGAAGGGGTGAACTTCGGGAACAAGTTCCTCCACGTGCCGAACCACTACGTCAAGGAGTACGAGCGGCTCCTGATGGGGGGCATCTGGGCCCAGGTCGACATGCGGTTCGAGTACGACGAGGAAGGGAAGGGGAAGAACCCGTTCTGGATCGAGCGGCTGACGCCGATCCAGATCGCGACGTTCGACCTCGACGAGTACCGGCGCCTCCGGCGGGAGTTCACGACGGACGAGTGGATCGACCTCGTCCTCCGGAGCATGGGGTACGAGCCGGCCGAGATGACGCGCCGGCTGAAGCTCCTCTTCCTCCTCCGCCTCGTCCCGCTCTGCGAGCACAACTTCAACCTCGTGGAGCTGGGGCCGCGCGGCACCGGCAAGAGCTACGTCGTCCAGGAGATCTCCCCCTACGCGGCCCTCCTGACCGGCTCACCCACCGTCGCGACCCTCTTCGGCTACGTCACCGGCAAGCAGAAGGGGCTGGTGCAGCTCTGGGACGTCGTCGCCTTCGACGAGGTGGCCGAGCTGAAGAACATGCCGAAGGAGCTGATCCCGATGCTCCAGACCTACTGCGAGTCGGGGCAGTTCCAGCGCGGGTCGGAGGCGACGAGCGGGGAAGCGAGCCTCGCCCTCTTCGGGAACACGAACCGGCCGGTGGACGTCCTCGTCCAGTCGAGCCACCTCTTCGAGCCGCTCCCGGAGAACGTCCGGACGATGGCCTTCCTCGACCGGCTCCACGCGTACGTGCCGGGTTGGGAGATCCCGAAGATGCGGCCCGAGCTCTTCAGCAGCCACTACGGGTTCGTGGTCGACTACCTGGCCGAGGCGCTGCGCGAGCTTCGGAAGCTGAACTTCACGGAGATCGTCGAGCGCGACTTCGCCTTCGGGAGCCACCTCGTCCAGCGCGACCGCAAGGCCGTCCAGAAGACCTTCTCGGGCCTGATGAAGCTGATCCACCCCCACGGCGAGGCGACCCGGGAGGAGATGGCCGAGCTCGTCGAGCTGGCCCTCGAGATGCGCCGGCGGGTGAAGGAGCAGCTGAAGAAGCTCGGCTCCTTCGAGTACCACCAGACGTCGTTCAGCTACATCGACCGCGAGACCGGCCTCGAGAGGTTCGTCGGCGTGCCCGAGCAGGGTGGCCGGAACCTGATCCCCACCGACCCGCCCGGCCCCGGGACGGTCTACACGGCCGGAGTCTCGGACCAGAGCATCGTCGGCCTCTACCGGGTGGAGGTCTCCGTGGCCTCCGGAACCGGCAAGCTGAAGACGGCCGGCGGCCTCTCCGGCGAGATGAAGGAGTCGGCCCAGCGGGCCTTCGCCTACCTCAACTCGAAGAAGACCGAGCTCGGCGTCGGCCGCGACGTCGACACCTCCGACTTCCACGTCCAGGTCATCGACCTCATCGGGAACCGGGTCGAGGCGGAGATCGGCGTCGCCGTCTTCGTCGCCTTCTGCTCGGCACTGCGGCAGACCTCGGTGGCACCGGCCCTCCTCGTCCTCGGCGACATGAGCGTCCAGGGGAACATCAAGGCCGCCCGTTCGCTCGCCGAGCCGCTGCGGGTGGGGATGGATAACGGCGCCCGCCGGGCGCTCGTTCCGATCGAGAACAAGCGGAGCTTCCTGGAGGTTGCTGCGGATGTCGTGGAGCACGTCGACCCGGTGTTCTATGGGGATCCGAAGACGGCGGCTATGAAGGTTCTGGGGATGGCGTAGAGGGGGCCGGGAGAGCTCACGCCGGGCCGGGCTGCCCCGGCCAGGGCCGATGAGCAGCGTTCGGAGGTGGGGAGATGGCCACGAAGTTCCATTCGGACGATTCCTGGTCGCGGATCCGAGACCTGGCCAGGATGAGGGGCCGGCGACTGGTGGCTGTGCCATTCCTCGGGAAGGGAGCGATCCGCCGCGTGCCGCTTCAGGCCGGCGATCTCCTTATCGTCAGACTCGACGAAGCCACGGTGAAGAGCGGTCAGACCTCGCCGTTCGAGATCGGGAAGTTCCTCCGAAAGGGCGTCGAAGTTCACGCCCAGTCGAACCTGCACGCGAAGGTATTCGTCTTTGGGAAGACGGCTGTGATCGGCTCGACGAACGTTTCGACGACGTCGGAGGAGCACCTCCTCGAGGCAGTCGTGGAGACGTCGGATCTGCGGGCCGTTTCAGCTGCGGCGACGTTCGTCCGTTCGCTCAGGGGAGATGTCGTCACCCCCCAGTATGCGAAACGGCTCGAGAAGATGTACGTGCCGCCTAGGATCCTCGGGGCCGGAAGGCCAAGGTCTCAACAGACGATGCGGGGTGCCGGCCAGTCCGTGCTCTGGGCGGTGAAGCTCGAAACGGGAGCCTGGATAGACGAGGATTACGTCCAGCAAGATGCCGGGGAGCCCCTCGCACGGAAGAAGCTGAAGAACACCCGACACTACGTCGTGGACGACTTTGTCTGGACGCCCGAAGGGTTCGGCAGGAAGGTGCGGGTTGGGCAGCGGGTTCTCCAGATCGTCGAGGAGAGCAGCGAAAAGGTGTACGCGGAGGCCCCTTACCGTGTCGTGCGGGTACAGCGGTATCGGGTCAGAAATAGCAGCCGTGTGATGGTATTCGTCGAAAGGAAGAAGCGCTCCCGCCGCGTAGGCCTCGGCAGGCTGCTCGAGAGACTGGGCCCGATGGGCGAGCGGCTAAACAGGCTGAAGACCTCGATCGAACTGAAGGACATGGCGCTCGTATATCAGCTCGGGCAGATCTGGGGCACGGACTAGCATGAGGAGTTGCAGATGAAGTTCACCCTCTCCTCGCTCAAGGGTCTCGTCGTCCTCGAATTCGAGGCCGGTAACCTGTCGTCCTACATCAAGCACCACGCCACGCGCTGGCGAAGGGTGGACGGCGCATTCGAAATGCAGAAGGACGAGACGCTGCCGCTTGATCCACGGCCGGAGTACTGGTTCCGGACTTCTGTTACAGCTTCTGTTACCGGTTAGACGACACAGGCCATATGCGCACTCGACTTAGCCTGCTTCAGCCGCACGAGATCCGGGGCCAATGGTGGCTGCCCGGATCCCCTCACGTGTGCGTGCCGGGTACCCTTTCCTA
>CALBDV010000337.1 GCA_937927565.1 uncultured Holophagales bacterium | reverse complement strand
ATTCCAGCTCGGCACCCTGCACTCGCCCATTCTTGCGGTCGGCTTCCGCTACGAGCGCCACGACCCCGGTGGGCGCCACAGCTTCGGCACGGTCCAGGATGAACTGGGCGGTCGACAGGACCGAGACTGCGGTCAGGTTCAGGGGCTGGGCGCCATCTCCCACCAACGGCCCGAGTTGGGCCTGCCCCTCGTTGCGAAGGGCCCCGAGGACCGTCGCATTCTCCAGCCGGAACCTCACGTCCAGGCCGTCATAGTCCTGAGAACGGAAGAGGCCGATGTCGCCGCCGGTACCGGATTGGGCGCTCACGTCAACCCCGGCCATCCGGAGCGTGCCGCTGGCGCTCATCTCCGCCAGAACTGACGCCGAGAACGAGTAGTTGCTGGCCCACGCCGGACCAAACACCCGCCTTAGCTGCACGTCGAACCCGAATGGCGCGCGGTCGGCCGAAAGGCCAAGTGTCCAGCGGTTCTGGAGGCCATTGAACAGGGGACCGCTTTCCCAGGTCACGTACAGCCGAGTGGACCGGGACGCGAGAACTCCCTCGAAGCTCGCCGCCTTCAGGCTGATGGGGGTGGTGCTGGCCACAGGCAACTCTACGGAAGCAAGCTGCGCAGACACGCTTCCCCCGAGGGTCGCCCCTACCCACGTTTCACGCTTTGCGGCGGCAACGAGCTCGTCGGCCCCGGACAGGCTCAGAGCACTGGACACTGCCGCCTTCAGAAGAAGCCCGAGAAGGGGCCCCGGGACGAGATTGCCGCCGAGCGAAGCCGTCTCCAGGAAGAAGGCCGCATTCGTGACCCTTGCCTGCTCGGACAGGACGTCGTTCCCTGAATACTCGATCCGCTGACCGAACTCGCCACCTCTCTCCGTACCGGCCTGCAGGCCTGGTCCCTCGATCTTCGCGACGGAGGTGACCTTCAGCTCCGACGAGGGCATCTCCAGCGAACGCGCCAGACCAAGCGCTGTTCGTCGCTCGAGGGCAAGGCCTCCATCCGGTCCTAGCTCCATGGTGAAACCGACGCCGCCAGATCCCTTCACTGAGAGCTTCGCGGCCGCGATAGACGCCTTGGCGACCCCCACGCCGCCACCGAGAGAGCCGATGGTCCCGCTAGCGCCGGCCGAGCCCTCGCCGTAGATGTCGTAGACATCTGTGTAGGGGCTTGGAAGGCGGTTTAACGAAACATCGGCCAGCGTACTCCCTAGCGTGGCCGGTACGCCGTCGATCCGGAGGAGACCGCTCCCGTGCGGGAACGTGACTCGCGCCGGATTCGACGAGAAAGACAGGACGTCGGGCCTAAGCGTCAGCTTCATGACGCCGGGTGCCTGCACAGACCATACCCAGGCCCCGCTCGCGCCAGGGGTGGCCCCGGAAAACGCAAGGTCGAAGGAGAAAGCCGTAGCCGGCAAGAGCTCGCCGGTCGTTTTCTTAAGGGCGTAGTAGAGATAGAACTCGTCGCCCGGCCGCGCGTCAAGGGCAAGAGGGCTGCGAGTGTCGTCGATTCGTTCCAGGCGGACGGCGTTAGCCGGAGCGACAACGCTGATCGTGCCCGAACTCGAGCAGGTCGTCCCCGAGATCGACGCCGTCATCCTCCAGCCGTAGGTTCCAGCTACTGCGTATGTGTGGCTCGGGTTCTGCTCGCTCGAGGTCGCCCCATCTCCGAAACCCCAAGAGTAGCTGGCCGAACCGGAGCAGTTCGTCGGTGTGGCCGAGGCGCCGAACGCCACCGTCGTCCACGCCGTTCCCGTCGCCGGCACCGTCGCCATGCAGGAGAGGGAGCACGTTGTGCCAGGCATCCCGAGAGCTAGGCGCCCAGCGCCGCTCATATTGTCCGGTCCTGCAGGTGACAGATCGAACACGCGGGCCTTCAGTAGGACGGCGACTTCTGCGGCCGTAGCAGATGGGTAGAACTCCCTCACGAGTGCGGCTGCACCGGCAACGTGAGGTGCGGCCGCAGACGTGCCGAGGAATCCTGCGGCTGCGCAGTCGCCGTAGGTCACCGTGCAGACGCCATCGGGTGCAGCCACGTCCGGCTTGAGTCGCCCATCTGCCGTCGGTCCTTGCGAACTGAACTCTTCCACGATGTCGGTTGCCCAGTTGGTAGCCCCCACCGCCAGTGCGTAGGGAGAGTCTGCGGGGGGCACGAGGCTCGACTGCGTCGTCATGTACCGCATATAGCCAGGGGTCGGATAGGCCCCGCTGGGTGTGGCGCCGTCAAGCGCTTCCGGGCCGAAAAGCTTCCCGCAGTAATCGGCTACTGTCTGACCTACGGCCCCTGATAGCCCGAGACTCGCTCGAAGAACTCGCAGATCTTCGCTAAGGGCAGGCGTCGCGAGAGCACCCACTTGATCCAGGAACGTCTCGACCCTCGCCACGAGATCCTCGGAGATGACGAACGAGGTTCCGATCAAACCACCCTTCCGGACTCCCGCCACGGAATTGACGGCCGGCCCTGACTCCCGAACGAGGGAGGCCGCTTCCAGTGCCAGCGACGGGTGCAGGAGCAGTATGCGGATGACTTCCCGCGAGTGCCTGTAATACGACGCGATCAATGCCTGCCCAGAGACTGATGGTTTCAGCACGTCGTCGCGAAACGCTCGCAGGCGCGCGAGCGTACCGTCCCTTTTCGATTCCGTATCCGCGACGGCCGCAATGGCGCACTCAGCGCCCGCGGGGTAGAC
>CALBDV010000336.1 GCA_937927565.1 uncultured Holophagales bacterium | reverse complement strand
GTCCTCGAGGTCGAGCTGACGGCGAACCGCCCCGACGGGATGAACCACCGCGGGCTCGCCCGGGAGGCGGCCTGTGCCCTCGGGAGGGAATTCCGCGACGTGCCCGCGCCAGCGCCCGCCGAAGGCCCGATCGACGCGGCGTCGCTGGCGACGGTGACGATCGAGGAGCCGGCCCTCTGCTCGCGCTACTCGGCGCGGGTCGTCGAGGGGATTCGCGTTCGCGAGGCCTCGAGAACGGTGCAGGAGCGACTCCGGGCCCTTGGGATGAACCCGATCAGCTCCCCGGTCGACGCGACGAATCACGTCCTCTGGGACATCGGCCAGCCGCTTCACGCCTTCGACCTGGACACCCTCGCGAAGGGCGCGGACGGACGTCCCGCGATCGTCGTTCGGCGGGCACGGGCCGGGGAAACCCTCGTCACGCTCGACGGGGTCGAGCGGACGCTCTCTCCGGAGCACCTCGTCATCGCAGACGCCGAGAAGCCGGTCGCTCTCGCGGGAGTCATGGGCGGCCTCCACACGGCGATCACGCCGTCCACGACGCGCGTCCTCCTCGAGTCGGCGCACTTCAGCGCCATTGCCGTGAGGAAGACCGCCCGGCTCCTCGGGATGCACACCGACGCCTCCCACCGCTTCGAGCGCGGGACCGACCCGGCGACGACCGTCGAAGGGCTGAACCGGGTCACGGCGTTCCTCGTGGCCGACTGCGGCGGCACGGTGGCGCGCGGCGTGATCGACGTCGTGGCGCGCGAGATCCCGTCGAAGGTGGTCAAGCTCCGCCACGCGCGCCTCGTGTCGTTCCTCGGGATGGACGTTCCGTTCACGCGCGCGGTCGAGATCCTCTCGGCCCTCGCCTTCGGGGTGAAGGAGACGGAGCCGGGAGTCCTCGAGGTGACGGTCCCGAGCTGGCGTGTCGACGTCGACCAGGAGTGCGATCTCATCGAGGAGGTCATCCGGGTCGTCGGGTACGGTGCCCTCCCGGAGGCCCTTCCGCCGCCGTTCAACCCGACCTGGTCCGAGCCGATCCTGGCCCGTGAGGATCGCGCCCGCGACATCCTCGCAGCGGCCGGCTTCGTCGAGGCGTGCAGCTACTCGTTCGTCTCGGCCGAGGAGAACGCCCCGTTCGAATCCGCTGTCCACGGCACGGCTCCGGTGATCGCCAACGCCCTCGGAGAGCCCTTCACGACGATGCGGGCGACGCCGGTCATCGGCCTGCTCCGCGCCGCAAGGCACAACGTCCGCCGCGGATTCTCCGATCTTTCCCTGTTCGAGGTCGGCCGGTCCTACGCACTGCTCGAGGGGCGTCCCGTCGAGAGCCGGCGCGCGGCCGTCCTCCTGCACGGGCGCCGGGGGGCCCACTGGGCCTCCGAGGCGCTCCCGGCGGACTTCTACGACGGCTCGGGCGCTGTGGCGGCCCTCTTCGCCGGTTTCGGCGCCGCGGCCCCGGAGTTCCGGCCCGCTTCGATGCCGTTCCTGGCCTCGGGCCGGTCTGCCGAGATCGTGGCAGGCGGAACGGTCGTCGGCTGGGTCGGGGTGCTCGCAGGGCCTCTTGCAACCTCTTGGGATCTCGGCGAGGCGGTCGTGGCGGACGTCGACCTCTCAGCGATCCCGGTCCCGCCGCCCCCCTCGTCCGTGGAGATGCCCTCGCGCTTCCCCGGAAGCGACGTCGACCTGACGGTGACGCACCCCTTGTCGATCGCATGGAAGACGCTCGAGTCGGCCGTCCGGAACGGTGCTCCGGCCGAGCTCCTCCGGGTCGAAGCGAAGTACCTGTGGCGTGGTGCAGGCGTACCCGAAGGGTTCGTGAAGACGACCCTCAGGGTCGCCTTCGGATCGCAGGATCGCTCCCTCGGGAGGGACGAGATCAACCGCTGGCGCGACGAAGCCGCCCGGCGTCTTCTCCTCGTGCCGGGCACGGCCGTGGACGGAATTGCCTGAAGGAGAACGAGATGAGCGGAAAGAAGGAAAAAGTCCCTGCCGACGAGCCGGCTCCGGCGGTCGCGGAGCTCGAGCAGCTTCTGTCCGCGATGGAAGAGCGGGTTGCGAGGCTCCTGACTGCCGTACAGGGGAGCGCCGCCGAGAACGGCCGGCTCCGGGCCGCGCTCGAGGAGACGGCCGCCGAACGGGACCGTCTGAAGGCCGAGTTGACCGACAGCCTCGAAGGGGCGGTCCACGTGGCGGAACTGAACGAGAAGCTCTCCCTGATGACCGCCGAACGTGAAGAGGTCCGTGTCCGTATCGAGCGTCTGGTCAAGAGCTTGGAGGAACCGGCCGCCGAGGGCTGAGGCCGCGCGTGCTATTCTCCCGATCGGCAGCAGAGAAGGAGAGCTGCCGGGATGGAGAACAGGCCTACAGCCATTCAGGTGGAGATCTTCGGACAGACGTATTCGGTCCGCGCGGCCGGAGAGGCTGAGTACATCCTCGACCTCGCGGCGTTCGTGGACCGGAAAATGCGGGAGGTGGCGACCCACGCCCCGACCGTCGACTCGACGAAGATCGCCATCCTGACGGCCCTGAACGTCTCCGACGAGTTTCATCAGTACCGATTGAAGACCCGGATGGGTGATCCGGGGCGGCTCCTCCCCGTGGCGGGCCGCCTCGTCGAGAAGCTGGACGAGATCCTTGGAATACTGCCTGCGGAGATCCCGGCGAGGGCCGGAACAGAATGACGTGGCACCCTGCGCGGTGCGTGAATGAGCACATGTCCTTGAACCGATATTTGAACCCTGAACGTCCCGAAGTCCGGCCACCCTGTGACGCCCTGGCTTCGGCCGGGGAACTGATGGGTCGCCCCGGGGCGTTCGCCCTGGTTTACCGAGGGTTCAAAGACTCGAGCTCACACGGCCGAGGCGGGGGCCTTTTCCCATCGAGGGCGTCTTAGCGGCAGTACCTCCCCGGTCTCTCGATCCCGCTTCCCGGCACAGGGTCACCCTCGACGAGATTCGAGACGAGGGGGACTACAGGTGGTGAATCCAGTCATCTATATCGCCGTAGCCGCGATCCTCTTCGTGGCGGCGGGCGTGTTCTTCGTCCTCGCGACGAAGACGAAGGGCAACGCCGAGCAGGCGCGGGCCCTCGCCGAAATCGAGGCCAAGAAGGTCCTCGAGACGGCGAAGCTCCAGGCCGAGGCGGAGGTCCGGAAGGCCGAGGCGATGGCCCAGCGGGCCGCCGCGAGCGCGCAGAAGGCCGAGCTCGACGCCAAGGAGCACCTTCTCAAGGCCCGCGAGGCCGTCGACGAGGAGGTGGCGCGCCGGCGCAACGAGCTCGTCGACCTCGAGAAGAGGCTCCTCACCAAGGAAGAGGCGCTCGACCGGAAGATCGCCACCGCCGAGAAGCGCGAGCAGGACGCCGAGAACCGGGCGAAGAACCTCGACAAGCGCGAGAAGCGTGCCGAGGAGATCGAGGCGGAGGCCCAGAAGGAAGCCGACGCGCTGGTCGCCGCGCAGCGGGCCAAGCTCGAGCAGATCGCGGGGCTGACGACCGAACAGGCGAAGAAGGATCTCATCCGGGACCTCGAGAACGAGGCCCGCCTCGAGGCGACCGGCCTCATCCGGCGGATCGAGGAAGACGCCGTCGACAACGCCCAGATGAAGGCGAAGCGCCTCCTGGCGATGACGACCCAGCGGATGGCCTCGGACTACGTCGCCGAGACGACGGTCACCGTCCTCGACCTGCCGAGCGACGAGATGAAGGGTCGGATCATCGGCCGCGAGGGACGGAACATCCGCGCCGTCGAGGCGGCCACCGGCGTCGACATCATCATCGACGACACACCGGAAGCCGTCCTGCTCTCCTCGTTCGACCCGATCCGGCGCGAGGTCGCCCGGCGCGCGCTCGAGCGGCTGATCCAGGACGGGCGGATCCACCCTGCCCGGATCGAGGAAGTCGTCGAGAAGGTTCGCGCCGAGCTCTGGGAGGACCTCAAGAAGACGGGCGAGGCCGCGGCCTACGAGTTCGGCATCGCCGACCTCCACCCCGAGCTCGTGAAGCTCCTCGGCCGCCTGAAGTACCGGACGAGCTACGGACAGAGCGTCCTGCAGCACTCCAAGGAGGTCGCCTGGGCCGCCTGCCACATGGCGAGCGAGCTGAAGGTCGACGTCGCCGTCGCCAAGCGCGCCGGCATCCTCCACGACATCGGCAAGGCGATCGACCGCGAGCAGGAGGGGACGCACCTCGAGCTCGGCCGGCAGCTCCTGAAGAAGTACGGCGAGAGCGAGGCCGTCATCCACGGCATGGAGTGCCACCACGGCGACTACGAGCCGAGGACGATCGAAGCGGTCCTCGTGAACGCCGCCGACGCCATCTCGGCCTCGCGGCCCGGCGCTCGGCGCGAGATCATCGAGACCTACGTCAAGCGCCTCGAGAAGCTCGAGCTGATGACGCAGGGGATGAAGGGGGTCGAGAAGACCTTTGCCATCCAGGCGGGGCGCGAGCTGCGCGTCATCGTCGACGCCAAGCAGGTGACCGACGCCGACTGCTTCTGGATGTCGAAGGACCTCGCCAAGCGGATCCAGTCCGAGCTCCAGTACCCGGGCCAGATCCGGATCACCGTCATTCGCGAGACCCGCGCGGTCGAGTACGCCAAGTAGGCTCGAGAAGAACCACGCATCCTCGCCGCCCCGGGGTCTCCCCGGGGCGGCGTCGTCAGCCCCCCCGGAAAGGACCAGGTCGTGAAGCTCCTGTTCGTCGGAGACGTCGTCGGAAAGCCGGGCCGGAAGGCTCTCGGGCTGCTGGAGAAGGTGATCGCGCGCGAGGCGATCGATTTCACGGTAGTCAACGTCGAGAACGCGGCCGGGGGGTTCGGTGTGACCGTGGAGATCTTCGCGGATCTCTCGAAGCTCCCCATCGACGTCTTCACGTCGGGGAACCACATCTGGGACAAGAAGGACTTCGTTCCCCTCCTCGACGACATCCCGAACCTCATTCGCCCCGCGAACTACCCGCCCGGCAACCCGGGACGGGGCTGGTCGATCCAGTCGACGCCTGCCGGCATCCCGGTCGGCGTCCTGAACCTGCAGGGGCAGGTCTTCATGGCCGCGACCGACTCGCCCTTCCGCGTCGG
>CALBDV010000335.1 GCA_937927565.1 uncultured Holophagales bacterium | reverse complement strand
TCCGGGGCGCTTCTCGTCGACACCCCGGGCCTGCGGGAGCTCGCGCTCTGGGACGCCGCAGACGGCATTGCCGCAACCTTCGACGAGGTCTCCGCCCTCGCCCCGGCGTGCCGCTTCCGAGACTGCCGCCACGAGGCCGAGCCGGGCTGCGCCGTCCGCGAAGCCGCGGCCGCGGGCGGCCTCGACGCCGGCCGCATCGCGGCCTGGGAGAAGCTCCGACGCGAGGAGGAAGCGCTCGAGATGCGCCGAACCCTCGGCCCCGCGCGCGCCGAGCGTCTCCGCTGGAAACGGATCATGGGCGGCGCAAAGTGACACCGGGAACGGGGTCTGGTCTACGTTCTACACTCTGCTGAAGGGTCCGGACCGGCTCCCGCGAGCCGGTCCCACGCCCGCTGTGCGAGCGGCGTCAGCACGACCGCGAGGCCCGCCGTCGCGATGCCGAAGACCGCGTCTGTCACGTAGTGGAACCGCCCGTAGAACGTGGAAACGTAGAGCGAGAGGATGACCGGCGAGAGGAGCCAGAACGTCGGGCGGTGGTACCTCCACGCCATGACCCACATGACCGTGGCTGCGGCTGCGTGCGGGCTGGGGAGAGAACCGCCCGCGAAGTGGGTCCGGGTCCGGATGAGCTCCGCCACCCAGGTGAACACCCAACCGTCGAGCGGAACGTGGAACCGGTCGGGCATCCAGTACATCGGGCTGGCGACGGGGAAGAGGATGAAGCCGGCGTCGCAGAGGACGTTCGCCAGGCCCAGCGCGAGGAAGTACTCCTCGGCCGCCGCCCGGCCCCGCCGGACCCAGACGACCGCGCAGAGGACGGGATAGAGGGGTACGTAGACGACGTAGCAGAACATCATCCACTCGGTGAGGGAAGGCGTGACGAATCGCTCCAGCCACAGCGTGGGCTGGACTCCGAAGAGCCACGCCTCGAACCTGAGAACGAAGTCGTCGAGGAAGCGTCCGTGGAGGATCAGCTGCAGGGAGTCGACGGCACCGAACAGGTAGGCGTACGAGAGCGAGACCGTCGCCGTGCGAAGGAAGAACGCGAGAACGGGAAGCCGGACCCGCGGCACCACGGCGGCCGCGACCAGGACGGCGACCGCGACGGCTGCGTTCTTCCCGACCAGGAGAAGCCACCCCGGGACGCCGGCCCGGAACCCCACCGCGAGCAGGCTGAAGAGCGCGAGGGTCGCGAGGATGACCCCGTCCGCTGCCCGCAGCTCCACGCCCCCGAGGATCTTCCGTGCCGTGTCGTCTCCCGTCCGTCTCTCGGTCATCGCCTGTCCGCTACCGGCAGACGATGAAGAGGTCGAGGGAGAGGCCCAGCACCCAGTGGGTCAGGAGGGGGACGAGCAGGGACCGCGAACGGAATGCGATGACGCCCCACGCGAGACCGCCCAGGACCGCGCCGAGAGTCTCTCCGAAGGGCTTTCCGACGTGGAGGGCGGCCGAGAGGGCGGTCTGGACGAGGATGGCGTTCCAGTCCCCCATCTCCTCGCGCAGTCCGAACTGGACGAAGCCGCGGAAGCCGAACTCCCAGCCCGCGTAAAAAGCCAGGTAGGCGAGCGCGTGGCTCGCGAAGGCGAGCGGCCCGTCGCCCGCGGCCCGGTTGAGGGGGTAGACGGCGAGGAACTCCGGCATCCGGGATGCCGAGAGGCTCAGGAGCGCCATGACCGGAGCGACGACGGCGAAGGCCTTCCATCCGAAATCGAGGTCACCCAGCCGCACCCCGTAGGCCGAGAGCGGCTCGCGAAACACGAGCTTCACGACGAGTGCGGGAATCACTCCGAGAAGGACGAACGCCGAGGAGAAGGTGAAGAGACCCGCGGTCAGCTCCCTGTTCCCTCCGAGGACGAAGCTGGAGGCCAGGTACCGGAAGTAGAAGGGCTTGCTTCCGAGATAGAAGAAGAGAATTCCGAGGACCGCCGCGCCGACGATGATGATGGTCGCCTTGCGGCTGATGGGTGGAACGAGCCCCCCACCCAGGGGCGGTTCCGGGCGACGGATCACCGGGCGCTCCCAGGAGCGTGCAGCCATTCGAGGGTCCGGCGGACGCCCTCGCGGAGGGGAGTGATCCGGTAGCCGAGCTCGCGCTCGGCCTTCGCGCTGGAATAGGCCCAGTCCTCGAGGAACGTCTCCACCCAACCGGGCGTGATCCTGGGATAGACACCGAACCACTCGGCCTTGAGCTTCTCCAGCCTCGCGTACGACATCGCGACCGCCCTCGGCAGGCCGATCTGGAGGTGCCTCTTCCCCGTCAGTTCGTCCACGAGCCGAAGGAGGCCGGACAGCGAGGAGTTCTCGCCTCCGAGGATGTATCGCTCCCCCACCCGCCCCTTCTCCATCGCGAGGAGATGCCCCTCGACGAGGTCGTCCACGAGAACGTAGTTCCCGACGTTCTCGCCCCGGCCGGGGACGACGGGGAACCTCCCGCGGTCGTAGTCGTCGATCATCAGGGAGACCGAGTTCCCCTCGGTTCGCTTCCCCGGGCCGTAGACCCGCGTCGGGTGGACGACCACGATCGGGACGCCCCGGGCGGCAAGGTCCAGGGCCTCCCCCGCGGCGACGGACTTGGTCTCCTCGTATTCCGTGAGGAAGCGGGGCGTCGACCTCGGCGTCTCCTCGTTCCCGACGATCCTTCCGGGAGTCGGCCCGAAGACGACGACCGTCGACGTGTAGACGATGCGCCGGACGCCGGCCTCCGCCGCCGCCTCGAAGACGTTCCGGGTGCCCTCGACGTTGAGCCGGAAGAACGTCGAAGGGTCCTTCGCCCAGTTCCGGGCGTAGGCGGCGAGATGAAACACCTCGGCACAACCGGCCATGGCGCGACGGAGCGAATCGAGGTCGAGGATGTCTCCCTCCACCCACTCCAGGCGCCCGGCGCCGGCGGCCCGTTCACTCGTCGAGCGCGCCAACCCCCGCACGGACCGGCCCCGGGCCAGAAGGGATGCTACGAGCCGGCCACCGACGAACCCCGTCCCGCCCGTGACGAAGACCGATCCAGGGCTCAGATCGACTCCCGCCTGCCGGGGGCGAGGCCGCTCCGATGCCGAATCCGGTTCATTCGCCACGAATGCTAGCACTCACACCACGCCCGGCCTGACCGCGGATCAGTCCTCCTCCTCGCCAGCCGCCTCCTTTTTCGGCGCCTTCACGTCGAGCCGCGTCGTCGCCTTCTCCGTCCCCGCCACGATCTCGACGGTGTAGCGGCCGGGCGGCAGGTATCGATCGCGCGTCCTGCGGAGCGGGTCGGCGAGGAGATCGGCGATCTCATGGGGCGTCGCCTTCCGGCCCGCTTCGTCGGCCGCCTCGTCCTCGTCTGCCGTCGGCTCCGATTCCGTCTCCCCGGACCTGATCTCCGACTTCATCACGGCCTCGGCCGCGTCCTTCTTCATCGCTTCCTCGTTCGCGTCGGCGCGCACGGGGTCGGCCGAGAGGTCGTAGTCGACGGCGTTGAAGCCGGCGACGGACGGGACCGTCCACTCCTTCCAGAGACGCCCCTTCGCGTCCCGGACGGTGATCACCGCGCTGCCGGCGGCCCCTGCTCCCGCCCACCACGAGAGGTTCCGCGTCGTCGGGACGCGGTACCACGAGAAGAACTCGTTCTCGCCGTAGCCTCGGCGGCGCTCCCAGGTGGCGGCCTTCACCTTGAAGGCGTGGAGGACCTTCTTCGCGACTTCGGGCGTCAGCTCGCGCAGGCCGGCGGCCTCGGCGACGAAGGCGCTCCGGCCGTGCGTCCCGAGGACGACGTCTCCTTCCCCGGGGTGGACGGCGAGGTCGTGGACCGGGACGTGAGGAAGCCCTCCGCCGAGGGCGTTCCAGGTCGTACCGCGATCGAGCGAGACGAAGGCCCCGGCATCCGTCGCGGCCCAGAGGAGGTGGCGGACCTTCGGGTCCTCTCGGACGGAGTTGACGGGCTCGTTCGGGAGGCCGATGGCGATCGACGTCCACGTTGCGCCGAAGTCGGTCGACTTCCAGGCGTAGGGAGCGAAATCGTCGTTCCGAAGGCCGCTCTGGGAGACGAACACCGTCCCCTCGTCATGCGCCGACGCGACGACGCGAGTCACCCAGCGTTCCTTCGCGAGCCCCTTGGTCAGGTCCTTCCAGCTCGCGCCACCGTCCCGCGTCCCCCAGACCTTCCCCTCGTCGGTCCCGACGTAGAGGAGGCCGAACGTCTTCGGCGACTCGGAGATCGTCGTGATCGTCCCGAACGGCACGTCTCCGGGCTCGCGCGACGAGGTCAGGTCCGGGCTGACGGCCGTCCACGTCTCGCCTCGATCGAAGGAACGCCAGAGCTTCTGCGTCCCGAACCAGAGAATGTTCCTCGAATGGGGCGAGAGGAGAAATGGCGTCACCCAGTTGTAGCGCAGGGCCGGCTCGCCGAGCGCGTGGCGTGGCCGGAAGCGGACGCGCTCGCCCGTCTTCACGTTCACGCGGCTCGCGTGACCGAACTGCGAAGCCGTGTAGACGACGTTCGGGTCCTTCGGGTCGATCTCGATCCAGGAGCCGTCGCCTCCGTGGATCGACTTCCACGCCTCGCGCGGCGTCTTCCCGGAGACGTAGGTCGACGGTCCGCGCAGGACCCCGTTGTCCTGCAGGCCGCAGACGACGTTGTACGGCTCGGCCGAGTCGACCGCGATCGTCGTGATCTGCCCGACGGGGAGGTTGTTCACCTTCGTCCAGGTCTCGCCACCGTCCCAGGAGAGGTTGAGACCCCCGTCGTTCCCGAGCGCGACATGCCGCGCGTCGCCGCGGGCGAAGCGGAGCGCGTGGTGGTCGGCGTGGACGCCGAGGCGGTCGAGGCCGCGCCACGACTTCCCGCCGTCGTCCGACCCGGCGAGCGGGACACCGGCCACGTAGACCTTCTCCGCGTCCTCGGGCGAGACCCAGATCTTCCCGAAGTAGTAGCCGTAGCTGTAGGCGAGCTTCTGGAGGGAGACGTCGTGCGTCTTCCTCCACGTCTCCCCCGCGTCGTCGGAGCGGAAGACCTCCTTGCCGACGATCTCGACCTCGACCATCTGCCGGTCCGCGTCGTCGACGTAGGCGACGACGTCGGAGAG
>CALBDV010000334.1 GCA_937927565.1 uncultured Holophagales bacterium | reverse complement strand
TGACCGAATGGTCAGGGAAGTGACTCAATGGTCGGTACACGCAGGAAGCTGAGGGAAGTCCTCGAGCCGGTTCGTATCCGGGAGATCGGGGAGGCCACTCTCCGCGTCGTCTCGCGCCGGGGGCTCGAGGGAACCACGATGCAGGAGATCGCGGACGAGGCAGGCCTGGCGAAGGGGACCCTCTACCTCTATTTCGACAACCGCGAGGAGCTGGTCGTCCACGTGGCCGAATCGGCCTTCGAGGAGCTGCAGCTCGCGGTCGCAGAAGCGCTCGGCGGGCAGGGAGCCCTTCCCGAGAGGCTCGAAGCCGCAATCCTCACGCACGTCGAGTTCTTCGAGCGGCGCCGGGACCTGTTCCGGCTCTTCCTCTCCGTCGCCCACCCCGGGCCCGGCGCCGAGCGCTCCGCGCGGCACGCCCGCACCTGCAACCCGCTCTACCGCGCCTACCTCGACCTTCTCGCCTCGTTCTTCGCCGAGGGCCAGGCCCGCGGGGAGATGCGCCCCTTCCCCCCCGACCGGCTCGCCCTCTTCGTCGCCGAAGGGATCGCGGGCCTGATCCTGCGAAGGCTCGGGGAGACCGACCCGCCTCCCGTCGAAGAGGACGTGCGGCTCGTCGTCGACACGCTCTTCTGCGGCATCAAAGCCAGGAGGATCGCTTGAACCTCTCGAGAGGACGCCGCCCGCTCGCGCTCGCGGCCCTGCTCTTCTTCCCCTTCTCGCCACCCGCTCGCGCCGAGGGGCTCACGCTCGCCGACGCGTTCGAGCGGGCGATGTCGTCGAACCTCTCGCTCGAGAGGGCGCGGCGCGAGCTGCCCGCCGCCGACGCCCAGCGGAAGGCGATGTTCGCGGCCCTTCTCCCGAACGTCACCGCATTCGGGAACCTCGGGCTCAACAGCACGGAGGTCTCCTTCGGCGAGCCTCCGGACGACCGGACGATCCTGCCGAAACAGGACTGGGACTATCGCGTCGTCGCCACCCAGCCCCTCTTCGCCGGTCTCCGCGAGAAGCGCGCCTACGACCAGTCGAAGCTGGCGGTTGCGGGCGCGAGAGAAACGGGACGCGGGGCCGAGGAGGACGTCCTTCTGTCGGTCGCGACGGCGTTCGCCGCGGCGGCCGGGAGCGAGGCGCTCGTCGAGGTCGAGACGAAGAACCTCGAGCTCGTCACGCGGCGGAGCCGCCAGGCGAAGGACCTCTTCGAGGCCGGGGAAACGACCCGCGTCGACCTCCTCCGGGCCGAAGCCGACGGCAAGGCCGCCGAGGAGCGCCTCGTCTCGGCCCGCCAGTACCTCGCGGAGGCGCTCGGGCGCCTCCGCGTCGCCCTCGCCCTCGACGGTCCGATCGACGTCGACGCCGGCTCGGCCATCCTCCCGCCGCTCGCGCCGGAAGGCGACCTCGTCGCCGCCGCCCTCGCCCGCCCCGACGTGAAGCGGGCCGAGCTGACCCTGGCGGCTTCGTCGCTGGAAGTGAAGAAGCAGCGGGGCGCGTACCTCCCCGTCCTCTTCGCCGAGGCGGGATACGTCAAGCAGAAGCGGGCGTTTCCGGTCGACGAGTACGGATACGGCGCGCTCCGCTTCTCCGTACCGCTCTTCCGCGGCGGCGAGACGACCGCCCGGGTGGCCGGCGCCCGGGAACGCGAGACACAGGCCCGGCTCGCCCTCGAGGAGCTGCAGCGTCAGGTGACCGAGGACGTTCGCGTCGCCCTTCTCGCCGTCGAGGCGGCCCAGGCGAAGACGAAGCTCGCCGACGAGCGGCTCGTGGCCGCCCAGGCCGACTACGACCAGACCTTCGAGCAGTATCGGAGCCAGCTCCTGACCACCCTCGACGTCCAGTCCGCCGAGACGTCGCTGGCCGAGGCCCGCCGCGGCCGGATCGCCGCCCGCCTCGGACTCTTCCTGGCCGAGGTCCGCGCGTTCCACGCGGCCGGCGTCCTCGCCCCCGCCACCCGCAAGGAGACCGCCCGATGAGCCCGAGACCGATCCCCGCCGCGCTGGCGGCCCTTACGTTCGTCCTCGCCCTTCCCGGCTGCGGTCCCAAAGCCCCCGCGGCCGCGCAGAAGGAGTCCGCCGCACCCGCCGCCCTCCCCGATGAGGTGAAGCCGCTCGAGACGGCTCTTGCGCCCGCACCCGCCACGGGTCCGGCGACCGCCAGCGCGGACGAGCGCCTTCTTCTCGCCACGGGCGAGTTCGTCCCGCTCGTCCGCTCCGAGCTCGTCGCGCGGGTCACCGGGCGCGTGGCGCAGGTCCTCGTCGACGAGGGAGCCCGGGTCGCGATGGGCCAGCCGATGCTGACGCTCGAGACCGAGTACCTGAAGATCGACGTTGCCCGCGCCGAGGCCGAAGCGGCCCGCGCGGCCGCCGTCCTCGCCGACGCCGAGCGCGACTTCGTCAGGAAGAAGGAGCTCGTCGGAAAGGAGTCGGTTTCCCCGGCCGCCTTCGAGCGCTCGCAGGCTGCTTTCGAAGGGGCGAAGGCGTCCCGCCTCGGCGCGCAGGCGGGCCTCGACCTGGCAAAGCAGCGCCTTTCGGACGCCGTCCTGCGCTCCCCGATCGACGGTGTCGTCCTGGAGAAGAGGGTCGACGTGGGGGAACGGCTGAGCGAGGGGACGGTGACGTTCGTCGTCGTCCAGACCGCGCCGCTCAAGCTCCGCTTCCGCGTTCCCGAACGCTACCTCGGCGCCGCCGAGCGTGGGGCGAAGGTCCGCGCCACCGTCGACCCGTACCCGGGAGAGACCTTCGACGGCACCGTCTCGGTCGTCGTTCCCGCCCTCGACCCGGCGAGCCGGACGTTCGCCGTCGAGGCGCTCTTCCCGAACCGCGACGGGCGCCTGCGCCCCGGGCTCTTCGCGCGCGTCGAGCTCGAGCGGGCCGCGGCCCGGCGGTGAGGTCCCCCGCGTGAACAAGCTCGCCGAGCTCTGCGTCAAGCGGCCCGTCTTCGCGGCCGTCATCGTCCTCGCCCTCGTCGTCATCGGGCTCTTCTCGTACCGCCGCCTCGGGGTCGACCGCTTCCCCAACATCGACTTCCCGTTCGTCTCCATCTCGACCCGCCTCGTCGGCGCTGCGCCCGAGGAGATCGAGACGGAGGTGACCGAGAAGATCGAGGAGGCGGTCAACACGATCAGCGGCATCGACCAGCTCATCTCGGTCTCGGCCGAGGGCGTTTCGGTCGTCACGGTCCAGTTCGTCCTCGAGAAGGACGGCGACGTCGCCGCCCAGGAGGTGCGCGACCGCGTCAACGCCGTCCTCGCCGACCTCCCGCGCGACGCCGACCCGCCCGTCATCGAGAAGATCGACCCCGACGCCACGCCGGTCCTGTCGGTCGTTCTCTCCGGCCCGGTTCCGATCCGCGACCTGACCGAGTTCGCCGACAAGAAGTACCGCCGCGCCCTCGAGTCGGTCCTCGGCGTCGGCCAGGTCCGCGTCATCGGCGGCCGCGCCCGGCAGGTGAACGTCGTCGTCGACTCGAACCGCCTCTCGGGCCTCGACCTGACCGTGGCCGACGTCGTCCGCGCGCTTCAGACCCAGAACGTCCAGGTGCCGGGCGGCAAGGTGGAGCAGGGCGTGAAGGACCTCACGCTCCGGACCTACGGCCGCGTCTCGACTCCCGGCGAGCTCGGGACGATCCCCGTCGCCGTCCGAAACGGCGAGCCGGTGCGCGTCGCCGACGTGGCGACGATCCGGGACACCGAGGCCGAGGTCGAGACGCTCGCGAGCCTGAACGGTACGCCCGCCGTCGTCCTCCAGGTGCGCAAGCAGTCGGGGACGAACACGATCGAGGTGGTCGACAGGCTCAAGGAACGGATCGACGCCCTGGGTGCGCAGCTTCCGAAGGGGTGGAAGACCGACCTCGTGAGAGACCAGTCCGAGTACGTCGTCGCGGCCGTGGACGCCGTCAAGGAGCACCTCGTCCTCGGGTCGGTCTTCGCCGCCCTCGTCGTCTGGGCGTTCCTGCGCAAGCTCCGCCCCACGCTCATCGCGGCGGTCTCGATTCCCGCCTCGCTCATCGCCACGTTCGCCGCCATCGACGCGATGGGCTATTCGCTGAACGTCATCACGCTCCTGGCGTTGACGCTGGCCGTCGGCATCGTCGTCGACGACGCCGTCGTCGTCCTCGAGATCATCTTCCGGCACATGGAGGAGAAGGGGGTCGGTCCCGTCCAGGCCGCCGTCGAGGGAACTCGCGAGATCGGCATGGCGGTCGTGGCGATGAGCCTCTCGCTCATCGCCGTCTTCCTCCCCGTCGCCTTCATGGGAGGGATCGTCGGGCGCTTCATGGCGTCGTTCGGCGTGACGATGGCCTTCGCCATCGCCGTCTCGATCGTCGTCGCCTTCACGCTGACGCCGATGCTCGCCTCCCGCTGGCTGAAGCACGAGGACGTCGAAGGGGAAGAGAGCTCGCGCCAGCGCGGCTTCTACCCGATCGTCGAGAAGGCGTACATGACGATCCTCGAGTGGTCGATGGCCCACCGCTGGGCCGTCGTCGTCGTGATGGCCCTCGTCCTGGCCTCGACCATCCCGCTCGGCATCGTCGCCAACAAGAACTTCCTCCCCGTGGACGACGAGGGGCAGTTCGACGTCATCGTCCGGGCCCCCGAGGGGTCGAGCGTCGAGACGACCCGGACGATCCTGGAGTCGATCGCCGCGCG
>CALBDV010000333.1 GCA_937927565.1 uncultured Holophagales bacterium | reverse complement strand
AACAGAACTCGTTGAGCAGACGCTACTTCGCGAAAGTCACTGTAGAAGACGAGCCGCAGCTACGCGCCGCGGCAGGGATGCGAGGCACGTGATCGGGCGGGGAAATTGGGGCCCCGCCCGGCGCGCGCCTCGCAGAGCGTCCGGCTCTACCGCCCCTCCCGCCGCAGCCGCCCGGGGGCGTCCCCCGTTCCACGGCGCCAAAGGCGCCGTGCCGTGCTCCGCTCCGCGTGGGCTATCGGCCTGCGCATCGGGGGCCTTTCGGTCGCGGGTCACGGTACGGCTAGGAATCAAACCCTGACCCCCATCGATCACGGCGCCGCCGAGTCCCCTGTGGGGTTCCTACCTTGCTGTTGCATCGCCTCACACCAGAGGGCCCACATGGTGCTCCAGACCGTCGGCGGCAGAGAAGCGAGCTCTGCCTCAAGTCGCTCGAGCTGCTTCTGCCACTCAGACCGAGGCCCCAGCTCCAGCTTTCGAGGAAGAAGCTCGGCCATCGGTCGGCCCAGCTGATACAGCTGCAGCTGTTGAAGGTTGAACGCTGCTGCGTTCCCAGAGAGACCTCTCGTTCTCAGGGCGTCGGGCGAAAGCGGCGACCCGATGAGTTCCGTCTCAATCGCGGTTCGAGGTCGGGAATAGATCGCAAACCCTAGGGCCGCGGTCGTAAACGGCGTTCCGCCACGCCTGTAGTAGCGAAAGGCCGATGGTCCCGTGAATCCCGCAGGCAGCCCCACGCTCTCGACGAAACCTGTTCGACCAGCAAGTTCATCTAAGAACCGATTTAGGTCGTCGTTTGCCCTCTGCGGCCCCCGGTTCATTGTGAATCGACCTCGACTAGCACCCGACTTCGGGCCTCGCCCGTCGCGCCTTTCCTCGTTAGCCAGTCCCTAACGCTCGCTTCCGTCAGGTTGCCAAGGTCGACGACGGCGTCCTCTAAGAAGTCCACCCCCGCCAGGGTCGCAGCTGCTCGGTTGATGTCTCCACGATTCAGGGCGGCTCTCACTTCATCGAGTGTCATATCTGCACCGACAAGGAAGGCCACCGCCGGAGCGACTTTGAGGATCGGCGTGAGCGCGCGGAGCCGCCGCACCGTCTTCCCAGTGGCTGCCACTCTTCGGAAAAGGCCCTTAGCATCGTTGAAGGGCTGTAGGCGCACCATCGGACTTCCGAACCGAGAGAACGTCGCTGTCTGTCTGGAGCGTGCTCCCTTGCCGATCTTCAGATCGACAACCAACGTGACAACATCCCGAGCTCTCGTGGCGCGAGGCACAACACTCGAAGAGGTCAAGCCCGGTTTCAGGATGACTGTGTCCTTGATGAGCGCGCCTCTTCGGCGTGCGCCTCTCGGACCGAACAGCTGGACGACTCCATCAACGCCGACGTCGACCTCTGTCACGACTCGCGGGTGGTAATACGGGCTCGATGGATCCATCAGGAGTTCCTGGAAGGTCAGATGAATCGGATCTCCCTTCGCCCCGCTCTTGAGCATGGTGTCCCAGTCCGTCACCCCATGCCGTCGCGCCGCCTCGTCCGCGGCAGCCTGTATCCGCAGGAGGATGAAGGGAAGATCAGGATCAGTCGCCGCGGCGAAGCCGAACGGGTCCACGTACCCCGTCCAGTTGCCCACCAGCGCTTGATATCGGTTCAGGCTATCGACGGTCCCCGCGGGATCCTCCTGCCCGAAGCGCCCCAGCTCCGGCCATAGGACGCGCGCTCTGAAGTCGTACGCATCCACCACGCCGATGTACTCGCGCCCCTGGAAGAGCCTGTTCCAGCCGAAGGCGCTGGCGCTTCTCGGGCTGTTGGAGGGATCGAAGATCCGGAACTTCCCGTACCCCTCGTAGTCGTACCGCTCGACGACGTTCCCAGCCACGTCCGTTAGGTGGGAAACGTTACCGAGTTCATCCTGCACCGGAACGTACTGCGTCGGGAAGCCACTGGCGGTGGGGTCGAGCTCCGCAACGACGATCTCGTCGATTCCCCGCCCGTGGACGTACCGCTCGACCGGCGTGGCGCCATCCTTCGGGAACACCTCCACGATCTGGTCGCCGATCTGAGCTACGTCCTTCTCGATCGTGATCCCTCCGACCACCTTCTTCTCCCGGAACTTCCGTCCGGACGGATCGAAGAGCACCTCATACGAATCGCCGGTCGGCAGGCCGGCGCGGGTCAGCCTGTTCCCGTCGTCGTAGAAGTAGCTGGCGCCCTTCCACGTCTTCAGGTTCCCATTCGGGTCGTAGGTGATGGCATCCGGACCCCAGCCCAGGTACTGGTTCCGATCGTTGATCCCCGTCGGGGCGACCGTCTGGGTGACGCCCGCCTGGGTCCTCTGCCGCTGCGTGATGTTGAGGAGTCCGTCCAGGGTGTAGTTGTTCTGGATGTCGGCCGCGGCGGTCGCCGGGGGCGCCGGGGGCGGCTCGGGGAGGCCGAGCTCCTCGGTCGTGATCCGTCCCGCGCCGTCGTAGGCGTAGTGGTCCTTCGTCCCCCGGTCGAGCCGCACGACGTCGGTCTTCAGGCCGCGCAGGTTCCTCGTGCGGTAGTCGATCGACACGACGGGCGAGCCGGTCTGCGGCGCGGCGACGATGGTCTTCAGGAACGGCGCGGCGTCGTACGAACGGGCTTCGACAAGGCCGTTGGCGTATGTCTTACTGGTCTGTCGAGAGCCGACGTCCTCGTACGTGATGATCGGCGTGCCGGAGGCTTCCGTCACTCTCCGGATCCGCGCCAGCGGCTCGATCTCGTACCGGATGAGCCGACCGGACGGGTAGGTGTGGCTTGTGAGGCTCCCCGCCAGATCGTAGGTATGGCTGAAGGTCCGGGTCGGTCCCTCGCCGACCGTCAGTTCTTCGGTGAGGACGCGGTCCAGCGAGTCGAACGTCGCGTTGCCGACAGTCGTGATACCCGGCCGGGTCTGCGACCACGCCGTCATCCGGCCGAGGAGATCGAGTGTGAAGGACTCCTCACTCGGCGCCTCGACTCCTGCTCCCGGCGTGATCGTTCGTCCGGTCATCCGTCCGGAGGTGTCGTAGCTCCATATGATCGTCGTCCCGTTCGGGTCGGTCACGCTCTTGCGGTTCCCGAGGACATCGTACGCCGTCACCCATTTCGGGAAGGTCCCCGTCGGATTGGCGTAGATATCGCCGCGATACTCGCCCACCACCCGGTTCTGCTCGTCGTACTTGTAGCTGGTGACGTTGCCCCGGGCGTCGGTCAGCGTGGTGACGTTCCCGACAGCATCGTAGGCCCACCTCGTCACGCCACCGAGCGGGTCCGTCTCGCTCTTCTTCCGGCCCGCGGCGTCGTATTCCCAGGTCGTGGAGTAGCCGTCGGGATCGGTCTCCTTCGTCTTCAGCCCACGCCCGTCATACTCGTATTGCGTGACGCGGCTGCCCGGCGCAGTCATCTTCTTCAGGCGGTTCTGGTCGTCGTACTCGTACGTCGTGACGAACTCGTCGAAGGAGGGAGGCGCCTGCGGACCTGATGGGGGCTTCAGCTCGCGAACCGTCGTCTTCTCCCTGTTCCCCGCGGCGTCGTAATCGGTGACGACCTCGTTGCCGGCAGGATCCCGCACTAGTCGGACGCGGCCGGCAACGTCGTAGTCGGTATGCGTCGTTCGGCCCAGCGGGTCGATCACGTCGGTCACTCGGCCGGCGCTGTCGTAGATCGTCCGCGTCTCGACATCCTGCGTCGGGGGCGTCGTCGTCGACGCTGGGAAGGGTGTCGTGAAGAGCTTCTGGACCTGCCTGGTGATCCGCCCGGCCAGGTCGTAGTCGTTCATGGTCCAGCGGAGGACGTTGCCACCGCCGTCCTTCACCTGGCTGCTCGGGACCCGCCCCGAGAGGTCGGGCTTCGCATCGGACCGCGCTCCCGACGGGTCGGTCACCGCGGCGGTCCGGTCGTGCCCGTCCAGGTCGTAGGTCGTGACGCCACCGAGACCGTTCGTCGACTCGATCCGCGTTCCGTTCTCGTTGTAGTCGAACGTCTCCGTCTGGTAGTTCGGCAGGATCGTGGGTGGGTTCGCCGGATCGTACGGAGGCTGGATCCCGGTCAGAAGCCCACGCGGGTTGTAGAAGTGCTTCGTCGTGTGGCTGAGCGGGTCGACGTTTCGATCGAGATTCCCCTGCCCGTCGTAGAAGTACCGGGTCACCCCACCCGTCGCGTCCTTCCGGGTCGTCAGCCGCCCGAGCGGATCGTAGGTGTATTCCACGATCGTGGTGACGGGGGGCTGTGATGGCTCCTGAAGAGCGAAGACCGTCCGGAAGCGCGTCTGGCCCGCCGCGTCGTAAATGTACTCCGTTCGACCCTGGCTCGCTCCCCCACCACGCGTCTCGCTCTCCACCTGGTCGAGCTTGTTGATCGTGTACGTCGTACCGGAACCGAGCCCGTCGATCGTCTGTAGGACGTTCCCGCGCTCGTCCCGCCCGTACGTCAGGAGGGTGTCGAGGATGCCGTTGATCGGGTCCCCCTTCACCGTCGTGGTCCAGAGCTGTCCCGTCCCGGGCGCTCCGGGCGCGGTCGGATCGTCGTACGTCCGGATCTCGGTCCGGCCCTGCGGGTCGACGACATTCTTCATCCGCCCGTATTCGTCTGGCGTGATGATGGTCACGCCGGTGCCGGGCTGCGTCACGTGCGTCGCGTCGCCGAGCGCATTACGCTCGATCACCGTGATCGCGCCGTCTGGCGCCGTCATCGAAGTGGGTTGGTTCTTCCGCCCGTAGCCGATCAACGTGACGAGGTCCGGGTCGGGTGCGTTGGGCGGCGTTGGCGGAACCGGGATCCTCGTCTGCGATGCGAGATTGAACTGCTTCTTTCGATCCCTCGAGGCGTTGTCGTAGGCGTACCGGATCTTCTGTCCGCGCGGCAGCGAGACTTCCTGAAGAAGCCCATCCTTGTCTCCGTAGCGCGGAGTCGGCCCGCCGGTGTAGCCGTAGCCCGTCGTGAACCCGTCCGGGTCCTTGACGCCGGTGACGTGGAAGTAGGAGTCGTGGTCGAAGACCGTGACGCCATTCCGCGGGTCCTTGACGGTCATCTTCGGGGCGGAGGGCGTTCCCTCCAGGACAAACGTCGTCGCCCCGTCGACAGTGGACGTCTTTACGACATGGCCGCCGAGCCCGACGCCGGTCGAGTAGTCCACCGTCATCGGCGTGTCGTTGTTGCCGTCTTTGACGCCCGTGATCTGGGCGTTGCGGATCAGCTCGTTCGGGGTGGGACTGGATGGAGCCGTGTAGCTGAAGGTGGAGCTCGGCTGCGCGCTGCTTGTCCCGCCGGGGTCCGGCCCAAGCGCCTTGTCGAGCCGCTTGTCTATGTATCGGTACTCGGCCTGCCGTTTCGTGAAGTCCTTGAAGTACTGAAGACGCCCATCCGACGCCCACTCGAGCTCGTAGCGCCGGTCGAGATCGTCGAGTACGGTCGACAGGCGTCCCAAGCCGTCGTAGCGGTAGCTGATCCGGTTCCCGTCGCGGCCGTTCAGGGTGGTCACGTGTCGATCCCAGTACGCGACCTTCCGGCCGAGAAAGTCGAAGACGGTCTGCGAATCATCCGAGTACCTGAGGTAGTAGCGGCCGTCGGTCGCCTTCGTCATCGTCACGGCCATCCCAGGCGGGGCCACGTACTCCTTCGCGCCCGTCGCAGTCGTGGCGATCTCGAACCGTTCGCGGCGTCCGGTGCCGTCGTAGTAGTCGATCCGGCCGTCCGGCAGGAACCGGAGCCTTTCGAAGAGCGGGCTGTCCCAGTTCCGGCCGAGCGGACCGTCGTGGAGGATCTGGCTCTGGTAGAAGCGATCCATAGAGACCGACAGCCCGCGCCCGACGACAGAGAGGTCGGTGGCCGAGGTCGAGAACTCGCCGGAATGCGTCGCGACGCCCATCACGCTGCTGCCGGAGAGGCGCGGCGCCTGCCTGACGCCGGGCGTCAGGTCGCCGCGCGTCGAGTCGAGGAAGGTTCCCGTCGCCTTGAAGTCGACGTTCGACAGGTACGAGAGGGCGCTCTTCAGGCTGTCGTCGTAGCTCAGTCGGATGCGGTCCCCCGACCAGAGCGTCGGAACGTCGCTGTCCGCGACCCCCGCCATCAACAGGCGGGCCGAGGGGTGAAGCTTGCAGTTCTCGCACGCCTCAACCTCATCGGGCGTGCGGTCGTACGTCAGCTGCGCCCTCGGGTCGGCTATCACTACGATCGGCTCGCTCAGGTACCGGTTGTACGCCGCGTGCGTGGCATCGTCGCTTTGGCGACGGAGCGTCACGGGGATCGACGTCTTCGGCATGCCGGGCGCCGCCTCGGGGAGGTCAGCCGTCTCGAAGCTCGTGGACGTGACGTTGACCGTGATCGTCGAGCCGGCGGCCCCCGCGACGAACGCAAGGACGCGGAAGTGGTCGGCGCTATAGACGGCCGGCGCCGGGAAGGCGGGACTAGGGGGCGCTGGTGGACTCGAGACAGCCGGCTTCTGCGGGTTCGGAACGCCGAGCGGGATCACCTGCGTGACGTTCTCGAAGTGCCCGTCGAGGTCCGTGTCGGCCACAGCGTAGAGCGGCGGCGTCACCAGACTGAACGGACCGAGGTTCGTGCCGACGCCCCCGGCGAAGCTGAGGGCCGTGTCCTCGTCCGCGGAAACGGGGAAGTTGACCAGGCCTCCGTTGAACTGGTCGATCCTGGCGACGAGCCGCGGATCCTCGCCTTCCGGCGACAGGGGCCGGTCGCCGCACGGGTTCTCGTACGAGTAGACCTTCACGCCCGAGGCCGCGACCGATACGTAGGCGAGGTTTCGCCGCGTGTCGAGCGAGACGCCGAGCGC
>CALBDV010000332.1 GCA_937927565.1 uncultured Holophagales bacterium | reverse complement strand
TACCGTCGCCTCTCTGTTGGGGCAGCGCATCCCCTCCCCGGCCTTTCGGGCCCTTCTGCGTTTCTCCAGGCAGAGCTACGACGGCCGGCGGCAGCAGGACCTGATTCGCGTCTCGGCCAACGATACCGTCATCAACTCCGAGCGCGTGCTCATGAACTGGCTGAACGCGTGCGAGTACCATCGGGATCAAGCGTTGAAGGCTCAGATCGACGCTCTCCTCGGCTGGCTTCCAGATGGCCTTCCTCGTGTCTTCTTCGTTCAGATGCTCTTTGAGAAGGTCCGTGCGGCACAGACTTTGGCGGGTATGGCCGAACTTGTCCTCGGGCGCCGCACTTCCTTTACCGCGCGCATCCCATCCGCCAGTTCTGCTGTCTAGCCGCGGCCTCCAACGAAATCGCATCGCTCGCCGCTAGCCCCCGCGGTTAGGCGGTGGGACAGTTCACGAATCCGGCTGCCGCCGGAAACGCTGGAGTCTGTTCCGCGGCGACTGGCGTGGGCGGAGGGATTTTCGGAGGGACAGAGGCACGCCAGCGATTCGAGGAGTGATCGCCGCCGGAGGACCTGTGCGCTATCGGTTCCCGAGAGACTCGTCGGTCGAGTCGCGAGCGGGGTAGGGCAAAGAGCTCCGCGGCGGCGTCGTGGCGCCTGTGGTCAGGGCCCACCCGTGGATCGGACCCTCTTTCGCTGGCGGTGCCGCAGTCCTCGGCTTACCCTGTCTCGATCGGGCCTGCCGGACAGGCCGTCTGGTTCAGGTCACCCTCTCGGGGCGTTCCAGCGGAAAATGGCCCCGCGCGCGCGAGTTAGAAGGTCTTCAGGGAGGCGAATCCGTTGAAGCCGACGTCACAGCGGTGGAAGCAGATCGGCGAGTGCCGGTTCCCCTGGGAGAGGGAAGCGCTCGAGTTCGTCCGGGAGGGGCTCCCGGACCTCGAGCCGTACCGCGCCTGGGCCAACGTCGAGTTCCTCGGCCTCGATCAGTCGATCAACGAAGTGGACCTCCTTGTCCTGGGTCCGGCCGGCTTCTTCGTCGTCGAGATCAAGAGCATGCCGGGCTGCCTGTCGGGTGACGCGGGCACGTGGACCTGGCGGTTCGAGAAGCGCGACCACACCGTCGACAACCCCGTCTACCTCACGAACCTGAAGGCGAAGAGGCTGAAGTCGCTCCTCCAGCGGGGCAAGGTGGTCGAGTCGCGGGACGTCCCGTACATCGATCCCGCCATCTTCTGTTCCGCCGCATCCCTCACCGTCCAGCTTCCCGAGGAGGCGCGGGCACGCGTCTTCGGCCGCGACCCCGAGCAGGGGAAGGC
>CALBDV010000331.1 GCA_937927565.1 uncultured Holophagales bacterium | reverse complement strand
TCCGGGAGGATGCCGCGGAGCGCCGTCTGCGGCCTGAAGTCTTCGAGTTTCATGAACACCCCTGAGCCGGCGGCTCATACGTTGTTCGAGATCTTTCGCCGTCTCGGGGATTGTCACCGCGAAGTCGCGCCGAGGGAATGTCGCGGAAGGGTCCGTTCGACAGAAGCCACGCCCATGGGAAGGGCGTGGCCTCCAGCTCCTGGCGCATTCAACCCATCGGGCAGTGCACCCGCTCCGGCGGGCAGACCTCATCCCCGTCGTTCGGAGTTGGTGTCGTCCCGGGCGCCGACTCCGGGTCCGACGGCTCCGGCAGAGGCACGCCCACGGCCTTGATCAATAGGCGAGCCATCCATCGGGCGAGGTCGAGCGCAGAAGCCGGAGCGGTCCGTTCGGGTCTGATTCCCCAACGCGGTTCGGTCGGGCGTGGCGCGTCTGCAAGGCCGACTCCGCTCGTGGCGAGCAGGGCACCGCCGAGAACGAAAGACAGCAGGGTTCTTTTCACGACATCCTCCTCCAGCCCTTTCAGGGCGCGGTGAAGGCGTCGGGGAGCGCTCTCCGATTTGCCTCTGGTACTAAGCTGCGCGAGGAGGCGATTTTTCCAACAGGGCTTGCAGATCTTTTTTCAACTGGCGCGGCGGAGCCGCACCGAAATCTGCTCTTCAGCCCGAGTTCTCAGCACCGCGACGAGGTCGACGTCCGGGATATCGCCCGAGAGCGCCGCCTCGAGGGACCTTAGGACCTCGGTATCGACGGCGTTCAACAGACGAAGCGCCTCGACGACGGACCCAAGAACATGCCGCGCCTCAGCAGTCGCGCCGGTCCGGAAAAGTGCCTCTACACGGAACAGGCTCATCTGAAGCTCATCGGCCGCGGCACCCTGCGTCGCGAAGAGCGCCGCAGCTGCGCCAAAAGCACGAGCAGCCTCGGCGAAGCGGCCTCCCTGATAGAGCGTTCTGGCAAGGTTCGCTCGAATGAACGCATGCACGGCCGGCCGGCCCTCGCGACTCACCAGGCGAAGAGCACGGGCGTACTCCCGCCGGGCTTCTGCTACACGCCCCAAGCGTAGAAGGCACGCTCCGATCCCGTTCAGTCCAGAGACGTAAGTACTCCAGCGTCCGTAACTTGCGAGTACCGGCAGAATAGACCGGAACTCCTCGATCGCCTCCTCGTCGCGATCCAGGTACGAGAGGGCAGTAGCGTGGGCGCCAGCAGCCTTCGCCGCCTCGTCCTCCAGCCCCAACGCCTGGAACGTGACTCTGGCCCGATCCGCCAGATGAAGGGCTTCGGTGGCCCGGTCCAGAAACGTACGCCGCTGCGCCTCGACCAGCTCGACGGAGGCGAGGCGCCGTTCAGAGACGGAGCCTCTCGCGAAGGCGCCGTAGGCTCGGCGGAGGTCGCGCCCTCCTCGCAGGAACTCGCCGGTCCAGTTGCAGGCGGTGCCCTGGACGAGGAGAGATAGCCCCAGCAGGTCATCGAGGGGATAGGCGCGCTCGGCGGGCGCGTCGAGGGCTCGGCCGTCGGCCCGGGCGGCGAGGA